>CALMXV010000498.1 GCA_937871155.1 uncultured Taibaiella sp.
GATATCCCATTTAGGAGTTTCGGCAGTTTGTGCAGAGGTTACTTGAGACCAATAGCTTCTATTTACAGAGGTCATAGCTGTACACCCACTCCCTCCGTAAGCTGTTGAAAAACTTTTTCTATCTATAAGACCACCAGGGTAGCCGCAAACCAAATTAGGGCTAGCCATAATCGTATTGCCATCAGCAAAACTCATTTTATCATTGTTATGTAAAGCGGCGCCTATCACTTTTGGGTTGGCAGCCATTACATTGTTTTGGAAAACTGTACCATCCGGACAAAATTGACACCAGGCACCAGTTACATCTTCTAGCACGGAATAACGACTTCCGTTTGTATTGACACTTGACTGTGCAAATGCAGAGGTCGCAAATACTGCAGTTAAAGAAAGAGATAATATTCTTTTCATGTTAAATTCTTTTTTTGCAATTTAGGAATTTGTTATAAAAAAGTCAAACCTTATTTTGAACAATAAAAAATTTAACTCAATGGATTCATTTAATTTTACCCACCTTTCCAAGTAAGTATTAATAGAATTGATGACACAGTATAGTCCGGGTAGGTTTAATATTCTCCCTCCCATAGTTAAAAACCTAATTATTATCAATGCCTTAATGGCGTTGTTGCAATTTGTTTTAATAAAGTTCGGAATCAACTTGGCTGATTATTTAGGCTTGCATTATTGGAAGTCTAGCTTATTCCGCCCATGGCAGTTGATAACCCACATGTTTATGCATGGTAGTCCTTATGATGTTAATGCTACTATCTTACACTTGTTTTCGAACATGTTTGCCTTATGGATGTTTGGTAGTATTCTTGAAAATACTTGGGGCGAAAAAAAGTTTTTGACCTTCTACTTAATATGCGGCTTCGGTGCAGCCCTTTGTCATTTTGCAGTACTATATTATGGATATCGACAAATAGAAGAAGCCTTTCAACTTTATCAACAAAACCCGACACTAGATAAGTTTCAACTTTTCGTAGTACAATACATACCTAAAGAACTACCCGACCCACAACGTATCAATAATATACTACAAGCTTGGAATAACGACCCCGGA
The DNA here is from genome assembly GCA_937871155.1 of uncultured Taibaiella sp. Classification (GTDB taxonomy): domain Bacteria; phylum Bacteroidota; class Bacteroidia; order Chitinophagales; family Chitinophagaceae; genus JAFIGV01. The sequence goes on from CALMXV010000498.1 coordinate 1,061, forward strand.
AGTATTCGCCTCAGTAATGAATCGATTCGATGGGGGCAAGATTATCTTTATGGCTACACACAAGGCTCTGTACATATAGATGGTTTGTTTGATGAAGCTACTGTGGGTGCTTCCGGTGCTGTGTTTGGAATTCTTTTTGCTTTTGGCTATCTCTTCCCCAATGTCTTATTGTATATTTATTTCTTGTTTCCGATAAAGGCAAAATGGTTTGTCGCTTTCTATGCCCTTTTTGAATTGTATGCAGGTTTCAAAAACTCTGCGGGTGATAATGTAGCTCACTTTGCTCATTTGGGAGGTATGCTGATGGCGTTCATCATTTTGAAAATTTGGAATAAAAACCGTTACACTATTTAATACGATTATGAATACGATAGAGAAAAAACCGAAACAGTTTACCGTACCTCGGTATGATGAAAATGCCGCCCTTCAATTGGTAGCATTTACAGGGGTTACTTATATCGCGTTTCATTTTACTAAAGTGCTGTTATTAGCTTTTGGAAGAGAAAAACAAGAAGTACTAAGTATGATGTATGACAATATTAGCCTTTCTACGGTTGAGCTTTTTAAGGCAAAAATTTGGACATTGCTTTCTTATGGATTGGCGCATCATGGCTTCTGGGATTGGTTTAGTAATGTGATTTGGCTCTATTGCTTTGCCGCAGTTTTACAAAATCTAATTGGTCATCGTCAAATTATCCCTTTGTTTTTTTATGGGTTATTGACCGGCGGCTTCGTTTACTTCTTAGGGCTGCAGCTTCCGGGAGGTTATTTTCAGCTACGTGAAGGGCAGCATATCATGGGAGCTTATGCAGGGGTGGCCGCTATTGCTACAACTGCCATTATTGTAGCGCCTCGCTATCGAATGTCTTTAAGTGAGCAGTTTTCTATTCCTTTAGTTTGGATAACGGTTATCTTCTTTACCATGACCATAGCAGCCTATTTCTCTTCAATGCCGGGCATATTATTGTTGAGTCTTGGAGGCGTTTTAGCGGGAGCTCTTTTTGCTTTATTAATCAAAAAAGGATACGAGCCGGCCTTATGGATTTATAAAATTTTCGATCAATTTCAAGATAAAGTCACCCCAAAGGAAAATGTAGCAGCTCAACATAAAGAAGCTAGAAAAAGAAAAGAAGTGCTTCAAAGTTTCTATTCTCCTACAGAAGAGATTACACAAGACATGATAGATGACCTTCTGGATAAAATCAACGAAAAAGGATATAACAGTCTGACAAGAGACGAAAAAGAATTATTGAAAAAAGCAGGCAACTAAAGAGGTTTTTAAAACGCTCCCTACACGATACCCTTCATTAAACAAGCTTGTGTGAAAAAACTATATACCATTACACGAAAGGTTTTCTCCAATACATTTTTGCTATTTAATCTGGCAGCGGTGTTGTGGTTGCTATTTTGTTATATCGCTTCTATAAAAGACCCCATTGAACTTCGTTTTATAGCCTTATTTAGCCTTACTACTCCCTTTGCTTTATTAGTGAATTTCTTTTTTGTAGGTCTATGGCTTTTTTCAAGAATTAAATGGCGAGCATTGATATCTCTTTCGGCACTGTTACTAAGCTTTAAAATGATTCAAGCAGTTTTTGGGTATCACTTCTTCACCAAAAATGAATGGGCTAAGTCGTCCACTTCATCCTTTAAACTCATGAGCTGGAACACTCATGCTATGGGCATTTATGACGTATCTACCGAAAAAGCTATTGCTAAAGATATCGTTTCATTAATCAACAAAGAATCACCGGATATCCTTTGTCTGCCTGAGTTTTCTATAAACTCCAACCCCGCAAAAAACAAAAACCTCAGAAAAATTATCAATGATAATAACTACTTAGAATATCGAATTAATACCGACCATATCCTTAATGATAAAGTAGTGATTGGCACAGCAGTGCTTTCCAAATATCCGTTGGTTAATTATAAAGTTTATGACCTAAATCCGGAAATTTATTTAGTACAACTGGATGTAGCATTGCCTAATAATGCAATCATCAGTGTTTTTGTAACGCACCTTCATTCATTCAACCTTTCTGATGAAGATAAGTTTTATATAGAACGACTAAAGCGCAACAACGAAACCATTAAAAAATCAAAACCATTTTTCACGCGCTTTAATAATTCGTATGTTTCCAGAGGAGATGAAGCCAACCAGATTCGAACGATTCTTGATAAAGCTACTCATCCTATAATTATCTGTGGCGATTTTAATGATTTACCTTATTCTTATACCTATCGAAAAATTAAAGGAGCCCTTACAGATGCCTTTACCATTAAAGGGCGCGGCTTTGGCAGAACCTATAATCAAATTATTCCAACCCTACGAATCGATTATATATTCTATAGCCAACAGCACTTTAATTTAAAAGCGTTTAATACGATGAGGACGCATCTATCCGACCACAATCCAATCATCGCACATTTCAAATTATCACAGCCCGCGAAGAACCAAGACTGATTCGTTATGCACCATCATAAAAAATAAGTGAAATACCTATTTAAAAATCTATTGCCAACATAGGTGCCCTTATTCGTACCTTTACCCCC
>CALMXV010000499.1 GCA_937871155.1 uncultured Taibaiella sp.
TACAGTCATTAAGGTAGGTTTCGATATTAAGTAGGATAAATCAGTTGAATGGCTTTGGGCATTATTTCGGCAGAAAGGTATTTCGTCTTTCCCAAATATTCACCATCTATTTGAAAATACACCTTCTTCTTAACGTGAATAGTCACTTGTTCTGCTTGCAATACTTCGGTCTTTTGTGGATTGAAACGACGATTCAAAAAAAGCATTTTCAACAACTCTGTAAAGGAAAGTTTTCGTAAAATGACTACTTCAAAAAGACCATCCTGCATATCTCCAGATGGATTAATCTTCACACCTGTACCATACATCCGAGCATTAGCTAACACTACCATAAATGCTTTTCTTTTGATTTCCACCTGATCACTTACAATAGTTACTTCCATCCATCGTTGCCGCCATAGCACTTTGAGCATTTCTTGTGCATAACCCAACTTTCCTCGTATATCATTTTCTTGAAAATACTTTACTAGCTGCGCATTCATCCCGATATCGCTAAGATGAATACAATGATGATGTTGATTGATTACTATTAGGTCTGTAGTTTTTATGGTACCTGAATATAGAATAATATCTAAACCATCATGAACAGTATTGGGTAAGCCCATATCTTTTGCTAAGCCGTTTGCTGAGCCGGAAGGAATGATGCCTAAAGGAATGTTGGTACCCACTAAAATTGAAGCTATCATACGCACAGTGCCATCTCCTCCAATGGCCACTACTCTATCTGGTTTCCATTGATGAATCCAATGTTTGATAGAGGCACTATCATCGGATAATGCCATTTGGTAAAATTCAAATTGATACGAGGTGTTCTTTAAATACTCACGAATGACCGATTCCTTATCAATGGATTTCTTCCTCCAAAAAAAATGAGGCACACCACCAGAGTGAGGGTTTAAAACAAATAGTATCTTTAAGTTCCGTTGCGGTGACACGTCTCATTGAATTTTTTAGTAAGCAGTATTCAAAACGTATTTCGTGGGTAAACATTTCTTAAGTACCATAAAAGAGTGGTTTTACAATCAACTTTACATCACCAGAAAACCCGTTATACGAGTTTATAATGGCTATGCCAATCATCAAGCTTTTTCCCTTTTCGGCCATGTATTAAAACAATCTCCTCTTACCCATAAGCAATTTAGACAAAACTTCCTTAGCAACACCTTTTCAGTGATACGTTTGTTCTTAGTAAAGCCATTTCCACATACTAGCATTACAATACATTGGCAAAACGAAAGTATAGTGACAACTACCGATGAAAATGGTTTTTTCAAAATTAATTGGATGCTACAAGCCCCTTTATCTAGCGGATGGCATTCCGTATTTGCTGAGTTGATAATAAATGGAGAAACAGTATGTAAAGAGGAAGGTAAATTCTTAGTTCCATCAGCTACTCATCTAGCATTGATATCCGACATTGATGACACCTTTCTTGTCTCACATGCTTCGCAACTTCGCAAAAAACTAAAGGTACTGCTAAGTGAGAATGCACAATCCAGAAAACCTTTTCATGCTGTTGTTCACCATTACCAGCTACTCGCAAAGGAAGAGGATCATCAACGTCCCTTTTTTTATATATCTAGTAGCGAATGGAACCTTTATGATTATTTACAAGAGTTTAAACACAAATACCAAATACCTGAAGGCATTTATTTACTCAGTAGCCTTAAGCAAATCAATCAACTATTACATACCCATCAGCAAAAGCATGATGGAAAGTATATGCGTATCATTCGGATTCTAAAAGCCTTTCCTGAGTTGCATTTTATATTATTAGGGGATGATGGTCAGCGAGACCCAGACATTTATCATAGTGTCGTCAAGCAGTTCCCAACTAATATTCGTTGTGTATATATCCGTCAAGTAAAACAACAACCCACAGCAACTATGCAAAACATGATAGCGTCTATGAAAATGCTAGGGGTTGCTCTCTGTTATTTTAAAAATAGTGAAGAGGCAATAGAACATTCAGCAGCATTAGGGTTTATACAGTTGGAGGATAGGAGATAATCAACATTGAAATTATGTTTCTTCGCAATATCCAGCTGGTAAGAGAAACCCAAAACATAAAGAATTGCTATTTGCCGACAATGTTTAAATTTGAATATATTTTTATTTATGCAACACCCCCTTCATTCTATTCTTCGACATCAATTGATTCTCGTCATTCTATTAATAGGTCTTAGCATTACCTTAAATGCACAGAACCTTAATGGCATAAAAATCACAGTAAGCCCTGAAAGTATAACTGCATTAAAATTTAATAGCAAAATCATGGATTATCAATGGAGCGACCCTTCGGGATACACTTGTATTGCTCGAGATTATGATAATACCCTTCAAATAAAAACCCTCAACAATAATCCTAAGCCAACTACTCTTATTGTTAGCGAAGGAAAACGAACCCATTATTTCATCATTGATTTTATTGCTAAAGTGAATATCAATGAAACTAAACTTTATTACGATTACTCCGATTTAAAGCAATTAAAAAAGCTGGCACAAGCTACAGCATCTGCTTCCCCTCCCATAGCTCAAAACACCACTCCTCAAGCGCCTGAGAAAGAACAGCTATCTGCCAAAGAGCGGAAACAACTTGAAAAAGAAAAGGCGAAAGCAGAAGAAAAACAACAACAAGAAGCTCTTCAAAAGAAAAAACAAGAAGAAGCAGAACGCGCTCGTCTTGCTGCTGAAAAACAACAACAGATTGCCTTGCTAAAACAACAAGAAGCAGAAGCAGAACAAAAGAAAAAAGCTGCCGAAGCCGAACAACAACGAATAGCTGAGGAAAAACAACAACAAGCACTGAAAGAGAAACAAAGGAAAGAACAAGAACGTGCGGATGCCTTAGCAAAAGAGCAAGCAAAAATAGAAGCTGCTAAAGAACAACAACGGCAAATAGCCGCTGCCAAAGAAGCAGAACGCAAGCGGAAGGCGGAAGAAGAAGCTGCAAGAATTCAAAAATTAAATGATGAAAAAGCTGCCGCAGCCGCTGCAGCAAAAGAAAAACAACGTCTTGCAGCCGAACGACAAAAAGAACTTGCAGAACAAAAAGAACAAGCAAAACAAGAGCAAATCCGCCAACAGCAATTAGCTGCGCTAAAAGAACAACAACGTAAAGAAGAAGAAAAGCAAAAACAACTTGCCAAATTAGCCGAAGAGAAAAGACAAAAAGAAGAAGCTGAACGATTAAAAAAAGAAGCCGAAGCGAACAAGACTTCCTACACCCACACCGAGCTTTGGAAAAAATACCCCAACATTGTTTTTGGAGATCCTCCACCCAATCAGCACCTAACAGGCGAGTATTACATGCCGGCAGATACTACTGAAAATAGCCGAGTGAGCTACCGATTATTAGACATGGATTATTGGCTAAACATAACTTCTAATACAGAAAATGGAGTGACCATGACTATGCAAAGCATGATTTTTAGTGGTGTAAACTCTTACATAAGAATCCTAATAAAAAATGAAAGTGATAAAGATTTCTTAGCCGGTGTAATGAATTTGAAATGGATGAAAAGTAATGGTGACCGTGTAGATTTATATCCTGGGTTTGTAACGGAATTCCCTGTAGTCTTGCCACATAAAACCAAGACATTTGTTTTTGTTTCTCGTGCTGTGAATGCCGCTAAAACAGATAAGTTTGTCTTCTCACTTGCGGATCGTTTAGAAAAAACTTTTTTAGAACTCAGCTTTAGTGGTGTAGAATATAACATTGAAATGTCCAGATGATAGCAACCAACCAGACACATAAAATACACTTTTCGATTTGCTTTATAATTGTAACATTACTTTTTCTATGTAAAAGTTCTAACGCACATGTGATTTCCTTTGCTGGTGAAGTAATCCCTACCAACAATGATTTTGTTGCCAACAAATTGATGAATGTTATCCGGAAACAAATGCCTACAGCCAATCTTCCTTCATTAAGGCAGCGAGCATTGATGTACTTCCCCTATATAGAAGCACAGTTAAAGAAAGCGGGTATCCCTGCTGATTTCAAATACCTACCGATTGTAGAAAGTGGTTTTATAAATCAATCTTCTAAAGTAGGCGCTAGAGGTTTTTGGCAAATCATGCCGGAAACAGGAAGAGACTTAGGGCTCATTGTTTCATCGGTTAAAGACGAACGTGACGATATTCAAAAAGCGACCAATGCAGCTTGTCGTTTGCTAGCACAATATTATACGATGATTTACAAGAAACACAATGTAGCCTCTTGGTCGTTGACAGCCGCTGCTTATAACTTTGGAATAGGCAATATTTTCAAAGCTATTTCTGCACAAGGCAAAAACTATTTCACCATGAATCTGAATCCTGAAACTTCTGTTTATGTGTATAAAATCATCGCCATTAAAGAACTATTTGAATACCCAGAATTATACATGAAGAATTTTGGCTACAATGTGTTTTCAGCAAAAAATGCAACAAGAAACCAAAGAGGAAATGGAGACGATAATGATGCTGACTTTAAGAACATGGATGTGAATGTAAGCAACAAGAAAGGGCAATCCTTAGTAAAAGAAGCCAAACAAACATTAGTAGCTGCTCATATACGTGGCAAGTACAAAAAATTTGCAGACGGTGACTTAGTAACTATTGAATTGGATGAAGACTTATCCATACAAGGTGGCTTTACCAGAAAAGGAAATGAGATAAAAGGTAGAGGTTGGCTAATAGATGGGAAGGTTTATGTTGATCTAGGTCAAGGGCATAACTTAAGTTTATTAGATAGTGATGGTAAAAGAGGCGTGTTTATCAAAAAGCTAACGAATGGCGAGCCGGTGATTATCGAAAACAGCATCTTTGATGACGGCTCCAACTGGTAATGCTAAGGCTTATGACAGCAACTTGCCTTCACTTCGTTTTGGGTCATTTCCAATTTAGGACTTAGGTAAGGGATGCCTAAATTCATACCCCGCAATATCAAAATGCTTCCGAAAACGAATAACATAATCGGTACGGCATTCTTCATCTTCCTAAGAAAACCCATTGGTACTTTTGTTTTCAACAATGTAATTGCCACTAACATGGGGATGGTTCCTAATCCAAAAAGATACATTCCTTTTACTACCGAAAGCACCTCATGAAAAGCCATAGAAGCGGCTAAAGCCATATACACTAAACCACAAGGTAGTAAGCCATTAAAAAAACCTGTTACGAGAAATGTTGGAAGGCGCATATTTTGCATCACTTTGCCAAGGCTGGTCTTCACCCAAGCCCCCCATGGTGTTTTCATACCAATTCCTTGTATAGAAAAGAAAGAGAATAGACCTGCTATCAACAATGAAGCACCTAGACCTATGGACAAGTACTGTTGAATTTGAGGATGGAACAAGGCTTTAAACGAAAATAAAATGGAAGCCATTACAGCATAAGCTGAGGCTCTACCAAAATGATACAATCCAATAGCCACATACTTTTGAAGCCCTTTAAACTGTTGGAAAGGCATCATCCATACAATAGGGCCACACATACCCGCACAATGAAGGCTACCCGTTAGCCCCATTAGAAAAATGGTGATGTAAGTAGCACTCATAAAGTTATTGTACGTTTAATTCAGTCTCTTGATAATACGGTTTGTCGTCATCTGTCCAATTCAACTTGATGGTATATTTAGCCGGATGAATATCTGCTATAGATACCGATGCTTTTGCATCTTTTATATCGATGGTATAAGTCTTATCCCAGCTTTCATGCTCCATAGAAAAGAATTGAAGAGTACCTGATAGTTGCTTTCCTATAAACTCACTAGGGAAGGTTAGGTTTACATCACTACCCTCTTTCACTATCTGAACAGGTGCTGATAACGCTGCTTGATTTTTGCCAGCATCTAATACTTTTTGATACTTCAACTCTTCGGCATAATAATCCTTAGTTACTAGGTCAAAATCTTGACGAACACTGCTAATAACTAGTATGCTAATCATAGTCACAAAACAGGCTATAACAATAACAATAAGTAACCCCCAATTTAATTTCATAACTAATCATTTGCGAGGAAAGGACCGAGGAAAGCCGTTGTGATCGTACTTACCTTTTCCCCATTTTCATAAACCCCAATTTCTAATTCTGTTTTTCTATCTTTTACTTCTGACTCCGGCAGGATAATAAACAGCGAACCGGATATAGAATTTTCAGCAGGTATTTTCAAAGAAGCATGACCTACTAAACTGATTGAACCTTTAAAATTCAACGGCTTCAATTCAAGTTGCTTATTGTGATACGTCTTATTAATAAAACGATAGTTGTACAAATTGCTAATCGTTCCATCTTTCTGCTGATATAGCTGACCCGGTGTACGAAGTATAGAAACTCCTACATCGGTACGACTCAAAAGTAAAAACACTAAAATCCCCAATAATACCACCATGATAGCGGTATAGGCTTTCATACGTTTCGTAAAGGTGAATGCTTTCTTTTGGGCAATGTTATTTTCAGATGCATAACGAATCAACCCTTCAGGAAGTCCTACAGCACGCATCATAGTATCACAAGCATCCATACAAGCAGTACAATTCACACATTCCAGCTGGGTACCATTTCTGATATCAATACCGGTTGGGCATACTTTTACACATTGATAGCAGTCAATACAATCACCTGAAGTACGTTCTTCATTCTTTTTAAATTTTGCACGTTCTTCGCCTCGTATATAGTCGTAAGTAACATTGATGGAATCTGCATCTAGTAGCACCCCTTGCATCCGACCATAAGGGCATACTACGGTACACACCTGCTCACGAAACCAAGAATACACAAAGAAGAAAATACAAGTGAAAATAACAATCGCACTAAAGCCACCAATATGCTCCCCTATGGGTTCTGTTATGAGTTTTTTCAGTTCATCAACTCCTATAATATATGCCAAAAAGGTATTCGCAATAATAAAGCTGACGATCCAGAATACGGTCCATTTAAAAAGTTTAATCCGAATCTTTTTAGCATCCCAAGGAGCTTTTGCTAACATCCGTTGTTTAGGAGCATCTCCTTCAATCCAGTATTCAATTTTACGGAATACCATCTCCATAAAAATGGTTTGTGGGCAAGCCCAACCACAAAACACACGACCAAATACCACCGTAAACAGCGCAATGAACACAATAAATAGGATCATTCCCAAGCCGAAAATAAAAAAATCTTGTGGCCAGAAAATTTGACCGAATAAGATAAATTTCCTTTCGAGAATATTGATTAAAAACAAGGGATGACCCTCTACTTTGAAGAAAGGGAGTGCAAAAAAGATGATAAGATAAACAACACTTAACTGCGTTCGAGTAAGATAAAATCTTCCTTTGGGTTTTGTGGGAAATACCCAAACTCGTTTCCCTTCATTATCTATCGTGGCTACTTTGTCTCTAAATTCTTCGTGTTCGATACTCATGGGTTCTTGTTTTATTTAGCAATATTGGCGGAGTCGGTAGGGGCTGAGGCTGTAGCAGCACCAACAGTTGCACCAGCGGTATAAGGCTCTCCTTGTTTTTCTTTAGGAGCCGCAGGCTTAGTGCCTTGTAATGATTCTATAAAGCTAGATATATCTGCAATTTGTTTTGGAGAAAAATCATCTTTCCAACTCTTCATCCCTTTATCTGGCCAGCCGTATTTAATCGACTTAAATACATCTGAAAGGCTACCACCATGCAACCAATATATATCGGTAAGGTTAGGACCTACCGTACCACCACCATCATTACCATGACAAGCGGCACAATTGGTAATAAATAATGTTTTACCTGCTTCTATACCTGCAGCGTCTGAAAGTTTTACTGTATTTTCATCAATGTTGTTAGCAGAGCTGGATAGGTACTTCGCTTTTTGGGCTTCTCCTTCTTTCATCTCTATAGCTAGCTCATCATATTGTGTAGGGCCATTACCGATATGATAGTAATACAAATAGATTACTGAAATTACAATCGTAAGATAAAATCCATATTTCCACCAAGGGGGAAGGCTATTATCCAACTCTTGAATACCATCGTATGAGTGATCTAGCATAATGTCTTGTTCATTTTCTATAGGTACAGTTTTATTAAAGCTATCCCATATAGATCTACGTGCTTTGATAGTACCTGTTTTAGCTACTTCATCTTCACTTATCAATCGTAGTAAGACGTTCATTTTTGCCATTAAGGCTATGATGATGATAATCTCTAGAATGATGATGCTGACAAGAAGATAAAAATCAAAAGCTGCCATGCCGGCTATTACGGTTGGTGCTGCTGCTACTGCCTCTACAGCAGCTTCTTTAGCGGTTTCTTCTGCTTGTACAAAAGAAAGGGGAAGTAACAACAACGCAATCATTGATAGCACTTGTTTGCCAATGCCGGACTTAGTACTGTTTCTTTTAGCTTTTAGTTGATCGCCATATACTGCAACCATATTTTTGACAGCATTAGCCAAGATACCAATTGCCAATAAAAAGATAACGATAAGCGACACTAAAAAGATTAACGTCATATTGAGTGGTTTGCTTGCCGAGGCAGCCGCTGCTTCAGTAGCTGAGGCTACCAATGGAAATGAGAAAGCAAGAATAGCGGGAATTATTTTATACATATGTTTATGCATGACTTGAATTATTTAATTTGAAAGTGGGCTTTATTCATTTTCGTTAAGTGGAATACTTTCCATTTCGGAGATATAGTGTTTATTCGCTTTGATTACCCACCATGTAAGTATGGAGAAGAAAATAAAGAATATCAACAGAGATGTCAAAGGAAAAATTCCAACTCCTGTTATCTGCTCTAAGTAGGTTCTGAATTTCATTTGTTTTTTTTATTAAGGTAGTTTTGGGGTAGAAGTTGAAGACAAATACTATTATATTCTTTTAAGTATCTAATGGCATTTGCCTTCGTTTCCTATTCTTATTGAGCAGCAGTTTTTTGTTCTAGTTTTATATCCGTGCCCATACGTTGCAAATAAGCTATCAAAGCAATGATTTCCTTATCAGGGCTTACTTTGATATTATCTTTTGCTAGGTTGGCAACAATTTTCTTCGCTTGTTTTTCCAAATCTGCATTAGCAATTTTATCATACCCTTCCGGATAAGGAACTCCCAAGGTTTGCATTGCACGAATCTTTGCCGGTGTGATATCTTTTTCGATATCGTTTTTCATCAGCCAAGGATAGTTAGGCATAATAGAACCCGGTGACATACTAGATGGCTCATACATATGATTGAAGTGCCAGCTATCCGGATATTTACCTCCAATGCGTGCTAAGTCCGGACCCGTACGTTTACTTCCCCATTGGAAAGGATGGTCGTAGATAAACTCACCGGATTTTGAATACTCACCATAACGGGCTACTTCACTTCTAAATGGACGCACCATCTGACTATGGCAGGTATAACAGCCTTCTTTCACATAAATATCTCTACCATGAAGTTCTAACGGAGTATATGGCTTCACACTTGTGATGGTAGGTATATTCGATTTTATCAAGAAAGTAGGAATGATTTCTATAAGCCCCCCTAAGGCAACAACGATAAGGCTACCTACCAACATTTGTACTGGTTTTCTTTCAATCCAACGATGCCAATGGCTGCCTGCGTGTGGAGTATAGTCTTTGGATAAAGGCGCTGCTGCAACGGCTTCATTATCTAATGCATTTCCTTTCTTCACAGTTTTCCAAACATTCACAATCATCATCACCACACCTGTTAAGTAAAACACGCCACCTATACCTCTCATTAAATAAAAAGGACGAAGCTGTGTCACCGTTTCCATGAATTGGTATTTAAGTTGTCCTTCAGGAGTAAACTCCTTCCAAGCCAAGCTTTGCATAAAACCCGCCCAGTATAAAGGCACCGCATAAAATACAATACCCAACGTGCCTATCCAGAAATGCCAGTTAGCAAGTTTGGTAGAGTGTAAATTGGTTCTAAAGATTTTTGGTATCAACCAATAGATAACGGCAAAGGTTAAAAAGCCATTCCAGCCTAGTGCTCCTACATGCACGTGTGCTATCGTCCAGTCGGTAAAGTGACTGATGGCATTTACATTTTTAAGACTTAGCATGGGTCCTTCGAACGTAGCCATACCATAAGCGGTAATTGCAACCACCATAAATTTAAGTACGGCATCCTCACGCACTTTATCCCAAGCACCGCGAAGTGTCAACAACCCATTAATCATTCCACCCCAAGAAGGCGCTAATAGCATTAATGAAAACACAGTACCTAAAGATTGTGCCCAATCAGGTAAAGAAGAATATAACAAATGGTGAGGACCTGCCCAGATATAAAGGAATATCAACGACCAAAAGTGAATAATAGATAAACGGTAAGAATATACCGGGCGGTTAGCAGCTTTAGGTAAGAAATAATACATCAAACCTAAATAAGGTGTAGTAAGGAAAAAGGCTACCGCATTATGTCCGTACCACCATTGTACTAAGGCATCTTGTACACCTGCATACCATGAGTAAGATTTCATCCATGTAAAAGGAATCTCCCATGAGTTGACAATATGCAACATGGCAACGGTAACAAACGTGGCGATATAAAACCAGATGGCAACATAAAGATGACGCTCTCTACGTTTTAAAATAGTACCAAACATATTCCATCCAAAAACGACCCATGTCAAGGTAATCAGGATATCCAATGGCCATTCCAACTCAGCATATTCTTTACCGGTAGTATAGCCTGCCAATAGTGTTACGGCTGCTAACACAATAATGATTTGCCACACCCAAAAATGGAACTTGCTAAGTACATCGCTGAACATACGTGCTTTACAAAGTCGCTGTAGTGAGTAATAAACCCCCATGAAAATACCATTCCCTACAAAGGCAAAAATCACGGCATTGGTATGCACTGGTCTTACCCGACCAAATGAGGTTTGAGCTGTACTAAAGTTGAGCTCTGGAAATACTAATTGGAACGCTGCAATAAGCCCCATCAGCATCCCTACGGCTCCCCAAAAAATAGTGGCATAGGTAAACCATTTTACAATCTTGTTGTCGTAATAAAAATGATCCATCCCATCAGTATGCCTGATAGCTTTAGCTTCTGCGGCTGTAGGTTGTTGTTCTCTGTTCATAAATGAATCTATGTATTGATTGTTTATTTATTCTTTTCGTGAAGGTCGTCAAATAATATTCGCATAGAAGAGCCTTTCTGATCGCTAAACTGATTGTTTTTCACACTCCAGATAAACCCTACCAAGAAAACCACGGCAACACAAATACTGGCTGCAATTAATAAATACAAGGCGCTCATAACTTTATTCTTTTGAAAACAAGGGTCAAAAATATTTCTAATCAAAAACCAGAATAATGACGAATAACAGTAAAAATATGATTAATGTCATAATTTTGTCAACACATAATTCGAATCCAAATACATCTTACGATACGCTTGTATTTGGATAGTAATGTTTGCCCCCAAAATCTATTCTTCCTCAAATTTAAAATCTAATCGAACATTTTCACACAATGTTACTAGTTCCTTTTACTGACCTATATTGCACTCATTAAACCTCGCTTCCATCTCGCAAAATTTTCCCTTGTAAAAATCTAATGAGTTCTTTTTTTCCAAAGCATAATAAAGTCAATAATAAACTTTCAATAATAAACTTTTGAAAGAATCTAAGTTCAATATATTGTACCTTTTAGTTGTAAAAAACTACATTTGACTAGTAGAAATTTAACAGCGGGGGCAACGCTATAAACTCTGCAACACTAAAAATGAGACCTAACAAAAATGGACAAGTAGCAAGGATTCACACACCACTACCAGACGAAAATCCAGACCAACTTTATGTTGTTTTAGAAATCAAAGAAGACGATGAAAGACCAAGAGCAGACATCAAAGCATTGAACACAAGTCTTTCCTTCCCTCCTATTAATACCTTTTTGCTTGATGACCTAGAAGTTGTTGAAGTTAATACAGCTGACCTCATAGTTCACCAAGTTACAATCAACAAAGCTGACTATTCACAAGCGACTGGAAAGGTTGTAAAAGTAAGTGAACAAAAAATTTTGCTTGACTTAACTAAAGGTGTAAAAGGAGTTGAAACAAATGTAGGGCTGACAATTGAAGACGAAAGCGGCAAAGAACATACAGGAACTCTTTTCGTGAATTAATAAACCGTTTATGAAAATGGAATTAGAGAGCAAAGAAAAATTCATTAGAGATTACCGCATTAAAATTGGTGATGCCATTAAAAATATTCGTGAGAAAAAAGGTTATAGCCAAGATGAACTTGCGGAAATAATGAATGTAAATCGTTCAACAATTTCAAAAATTGAAAATGGCAAATTCAATTTAAGTATTGACTACATATCCAAATTTTCTTGGTTCTTGGATTTTGAATTTCAATTGAAAGAAACTAAAACCCATAAATCTGTAACTCAAATATGAAGGAATTAAACTACATAGATTTATTCGCTGGTGCTGGAGGACTTTCTGAAGGTTTTATACGTGCAGGATTTAAACCTATTGCACACGTAGAAATGAATAAAGATGCTTGTGATACTTTGAAAACAAGAGCTGCTTATCATTGGATGAAAGAGAATGGGAAAGAGAATATTTACTACGATTATCTAAAATCAGAATCTAAAAACAAAGAGGAATTTTGGAAAACAAATATTCCAGACAATATTATCAATTCCGTTATCAATACAGAAATTTCAAAGGAAACTTTGTTTGATATTTTCAAAAAAATTGACAAAATTTTAGGTAAAAAGAAAATTGATTTAATTGTTGGAGGTCCGCCTTGTCAGGCGTATTCTGTTGCGGGTAGGGCTAGAAAAGATATGAGCGATGATCCAAGAAATACCTTGTACATACACTACGTTGAGTTTCTAAAAAAATACCAACCTAAAATATTTGTATTTGAAAATGTGCCGGGTATTTTTTCTGCAAGTAACGGAAATCACTTAGAAGATATCTTTAATGCTGTTCGTGAAGCTGGATATGATTTAGCAATACCGCCAAATAAGTACTTGAACGCAAAAGACTTTGGTGTATTGCAAGATAGAAGACGGGTAATCATTATCGGTTGGAAAAAAGAATTGGGTTTAACTTATCCAGACTTTAAAACCAAAGAAAATAATTTTGAAATTCTGAAAGACTTATTTGCTGACTTGAAACCCTTACAAAATGGGAAAGGAACGCTGAACGCCGTCAATTATGCTAAGCCAACGACAGCATATTTGGAACAAGCAAAAATTAGAAATGGTTTAGACTACGTTACTCAACATATCGCACGACCAAACAACGAAAATGATTTGGAAATTTATCGTATTGCTGTTGATGAATGGAATAAGGGTAAAAGATTGAATTATGCTGAGTTGCCAAAAAGACTAATTAAACACGCCAATACAGCAGTTTTTACAAATCGTTTTCAGGTGGTAAATGGTCAAGGTATTTCGCATACCGTTGTTGCCCATATTGCAATGGACGGGCATTATTACATTCACCCCGACAAGAAACAAAA
>CALMXV010000500.1 GCA_937871155.1 uncultured Taibaiella sp.
TACAAGCTATTCGAAAAGCAGTTCCCAATATCTTGTTACAAATGCTGATGCGTGGTATGAATGGTGTGGGATATGCTGCCTATCCAGATAATCTAATAGAAAAATTTGTTGAAAAATCATGGGAAAACGGCATTGATATCTTCCGCATTTTCGATTCATTAAATTGGATGGAAAACATAGCACCTTGTATTGAAATGGTGCGAAAAAAGACAAATGCTATAGCAGAAGGAGCTTTTTGTTATACCGGTGATATACTTGATCCCAATAGAAAAAAATTCACCTTAGACTATTATCTACAACTTGCTAAAGACCTTGAAAATGCCGGCGCTCATATACTTTGTATTAAAGACATGTCCGGTTTACTGAAACCTTATGCAGCCAAAGAATTAATCACGGGTTTAAAATCCACTGTAAACATTCCTGTTCATTTGCATACCCATGATACGTCTTCATTGCAACCAGCTACCTATTTAATGGCTCTGGAAGCCGGTGTAGATGTGATAGATTGCGCTATTGGTTCTTTGAGTGGTCTTACCTCACAACCTAATTTTAATGCAATTGTTGAATTGATGAAATTTCATCCGCGCGAAAATGCTTATGATATCAAATCACTTCAGCAATTCTCCGATTATTTTGGGGCAGTTCGCGAATACTACTACCCTTTCGAAAGCGGATTGAAAGCAGGCGCAGCAGATGTTTTTCAACATGAAATTCCAGGAGGGCAATATTCCAACTTAAAGCCACAAGCTAAGGCATTAGGCCTTGGTGATAAGTTTGAACAAATCAAAGAAATGTATGCTGTTGTCAACGATATGTTTGGAGACATAGTGAAGGTAACCCCTAGTAGTAAAGTGGTGGGCGACATGGCACAGTTCATGGTGGCTAATAATTTGTCTAAAGAAGATATTTACACCAAAGGAGAAAGCATTTCCTTCCCTGAAAGCGTACATCAATTTTTTAGTGGAGAAATAGGAAGACCTACTGGAGGATTTCCAGAAGACTTACAGAAGATTGTATTAAAGGATAAGCAGCCCATGACCTCACGTGCAGGCTTGCAATTACCACCTATAGATTTTGACAAAGCCTTAGCTGCTTTTAAAGCTAAGTTTGGAGCCGACCTTACCCTTCTAGATTTCCTTTCCTATCAGTTTTACCCTAAAGTTTTTGAGGATTATCTAATACAAAAAAGAAAATTCGGTGACGTATCTGTTGTGCCAACACCAATATTTCTATATGGTTTGAAAGTAGGAGAAGATGCTACGATAGAGATAGCACAAGGGAAAACATTATTGATACGACTGTTGAGTATTGGTCCTATAGATGACCAAGGAAAAAGAACCTTATTTTTCAAACTCAATGGACAGACCAGAAACGTAGAAGTAGCCGACAAATCGGTGAAGGTAGTTTTGAAAGAAAATAAAAAAATAGAAGCTAACAATCCTTTACAAATCGGGGCACCTTTACAAGGGATGTTGTCAAAAGTATTGGTAAAAACGGGTGATGAAGTAAAGAAAAACCAACCTTTGTTTGTAATAGAAGCAATGAAGATGGAAACTGTTGTTACCGCAGTTGCTACAGGTACTATCAAACATATTGAATTAGTAGTAGGTAGCTTAGTGAATACAGGAGATTTGGTAGTAGAATGGGCGTAATAATAAACATAAACATAAACAAAGAGGCTGTCCTTATCGGACAGCCTCTTAAGTTTTATTATAGATTAACTAGAGAAATAATTAAGCTTCTTTACCGCCTTTCAATTCATCTTGCCAAGCTTTCAATTCATCCATTTTGCCTTCAGCAGCCATTTTAGCTTGTTCAGACCAAGTGGTAGCATCAGCCGCATTGAAATTACCTTCAGCAGCATCTAAGATAGCTTTGATTTCTTCTGCAGTTTTTTCAGCTAATGCAGCAAACGTAGTGATTCCGTTTTCATTTAAGACCGCAGCAATTTTAGGACCGATACCTTCGATGATTGCTAAGTCATCAACAGCAGGTGCAGCAACAGTTTCAGCTACAAAAGCTTGTGCTGGAGCAGCTGTAGTTTCTTCTTTCTTAGCAGAAGAACTTCTACGGCTACGACGAGTTTTCTTAGCGCTTTCGTCTTTACCAGTTTTGTAAATTTCGTTGAAATCTACTAGTTCGATCATGCCCATATCAGCAGCATCACCAAAACGACGAGGTAATTTGATAATACGAGTATAACCACCTGGACGATTAGCAACTTTATCACCAATAGTTCCGAATAATTCTTTGATGGCTTCTTTATCTTGTAAATATCCAAATACTACACGACGATTGTGCATTGTATCTTCTTTGCTACGAGTAATCAAAGGCTCTACATACACACGCAAAGATTTTGCTTTAGTTAATGTAGTAGTGATACGCTTGTGCTCTATTAGTTGGCAAGCAAGATTTGACATGAGCGCTCTTCTGTGAGAGGCTGTACGACCTAGATTTTTGATTTTGTCTCCGTGACGCATGACTGTTTGTTTTTATTTTGGTTGTTATGTTCCTTCACACCGTGTCAAAGAATTGTGAAGTACTGTTTAAAAATTATATTCGCTTTAGATTAATCTTCGCTTCTTTGAAGTCTGCTGATATCCATTCCGAAATGAAGACCTCTTTCTGCAAGAACTTGTTCGATTTCAGTTAGAGATTTCTGACCGAAGTTGCGGAACTTCATTAACTCATCTTGCGTGTATTGTACTAATTCGCTTAGAGAGTTAATTTTTGCAGCTTTTAAGCAATTGAAAGCACGAACTGAAAGTTCTAAATCTTCCAATGGTGTGTGAAGTGTTTTACGCAATTGAAGTGTTTCTTCATCTACTACGTTTTCTTTTTCTTCACGTTTAGTATCCAAGCTGATGTTTTCATCTGTGATAATCATCAAGTGTTGGATTAAGATGCGAGACGCTTCTTTTACTGCTTCTTCAGGGTGAATAGTTCCATCAGTAACTATTTCCATGATTAGTTTTTCGAAGTCTGTACGTTGTTCTACGCGGGTATTTTCAATGGTATATTTTACGTTCTTGATTGGAGTGTAAATAGAGTCAATTGCTATAACCCCTAATGGCCCTGCACCTTCTTTAGGACGGTTTTCGTCAGCAGGTACATAACCGCGACCTTTACCTATATGAAGTTCAATATTAAAAGTAGTGTTTGCTTCCATGTTGCAAATCACTAATTCCGGATTCATGATTTCAAAATTGTTAGTATGCTCACCAATCATACCTGCTGTAAAAGGTTCTCCTTTTATAGTCAATTCAATTTTTTCATGGTTTACATCGCTATCAATTACTTTCTTAAATCGAATTTGTTTTAAGTTCAAGATAATTTCAGTTACATCTTCTAAAACACCTTTGATGGTTGCAAACTCATGGTCTGCACCAGCAATTTTAATAGAAGTAATTGCATAGCCTTCTAAGGAAGAAAGCAAAACACGGCGAAGAGCGTTACCTATGGTTACGCCAAAACCTGGTTCTAGGGGACGGAATTCGAATTGTGCTTCGAAATCAGTTACTTTTTGTAAAACAATTTTGTCTGGTTTTTGGAAATTTAATATTGCCATCTTTTTAGGTTTGTTGTTTTGGAATTTACTATTTTAAAAGTTTAGAATCTTCAAATACAAGCTTTTGTAGTACACTTAACCGGTTCGGGATTCAACCTCCCACCGAAAAATTCTTACTAATACTAGGCTGGTACTTGAATTTTGGTGGGCAAAGGTAAGGAATATGCATTGAATTTTACGGTTTATCAACAAATTTTTTAAATTATTGCTTCCCTCTCTTTACTATTGAAAATTCAAATCCCTAAAAATTCATTTCAAAGAAATTGCCCAAAAGCAAAATGGCCATCCTAAGACAACCATTTTTACATTGATTCAACCTTCTTAAATTTATTTCAGTTTTTTAAACTTCGCTTGGAAAAAGCGTAAATACTGTGGTTCATATACCATTTCTAGCCCTTTTATTTTATCTCTTCTTTCATACACACGCTCTACACTTTCAGCAATCACATCCATATGGGCTTGAGTATATACCCTTCTAGGAATTGTAAGTCGCACCAACTCTAATTTAGGATAATAATGGTCTCCGGTTTTAGCATTTCTTCCTGCGGATACAATACCTCGTTCCATGGTACGAATACCTGCGTCTTCATAAAGTTCGGCGGCTAAGGTTTGTGCTGGGAACTGGACTTGCTGTAAGTGAGGTAAAAATTGTTTGGCATCAATGAAAATTCCATGACCACCGGTAGGCTGTACGATGGGTATATTTCTACTCAATAACTCTTCTCCTAAGTACAATACTTGCCCAATACGAGCTTTCATATGGTCGTCATCTACTGACTCTGCAATACCAATTGCCATGGCTTCCATATCACGACCGGCAAGACCTCCATAAGTATGCAAGCCTTCATACACTACTACTAAATTGCTAGCTTCTTCAAATTTTTGTTGGTCATTCAAAGCCAAGAATCCGCCAATGTTTACAAGGGCATCTTTTTTACCACTGAAGGTGGCTCCATCAGTATAGCTACAAATTTCTTTTACTAGGCTAGCGATACTACGTCTTGCATATCCTTTTTCTCTTTGTTGAATGAAATAGGCATTTTCAGCGATACGAGTCATGTCGAGCATCACTTTAATACCGTGTTTACTAGTCAATTCACGAACTTCTTTCAAGTTTGCCATGCTTACCGGTTGACCGCCTGCAAGGTTCACAGTTACTGCTACACATACATAAGGGATTTTATGAGCTCCATGTTTCTTTATTAACTTCTCCAATTTATCCAAGTCTATATTTCCTTTGAAAGGATGCAAGTCTTGAGAGTCGTGTGCTTCATCAATAATGATATCGACAAAAGTGGCTCCTGCTAGTTCTTGATGCAAGCGAGTAGTTGTAAAATACATATTGCCGGGTACGATATCCCCTTTCTTTATCATCACTTGCGAAAGGATATTCTCAGCACCACGACCTTGGTGTGTAGGGATTAAGTATTTATAACCATAGTATTTTTTAACGGCTGCTTCAAGGTTATAAAAGTTTTTACTTCCGGCATAGGCTTCATCTCCTAACATCAAACCAGACCATTGTATATCACTCATAGCAGAGGTTCCGCTATCAGTCAATAAATCGATATACACATCTTCTGATTTTAATAAAAAAGTATTGTACCCAGCTTCTTTAATTGCTTTAGCACGTTGAGCCGGAGTCGTCATTTTAAGCAGTTCAACCATTTTAATTTTAAACGGTTCTGCCCAAGAGCGTTTTTTCGTTGCCATTTTTAGGTTTTTGAAAAACAAACCTCTAGGTATTTTATTATTCGAATCATGACATTTATTTGTAGTAGCAATGATTCTGGTCATTGAAAATCTGGTTACTTCAATAGACTTTGCAAGCCATCTTCATATTTTACAATCAATCAAAACCAACAATTTCATGTTTAAAACCATTATAGAACCATTCAAAATAAAGTCCGTAGAACCCATCTATATTACCACAGAACAAGAACGAGAAGTACGAATAAAAGAGGCTCATTATAACCCTTTCTTATTGCATTCAAGAGATGTAATTATAGATATGCTTACCGATAGTGGCACCTCTGCTATGAGTGGCGAGCAGTGGGCGGGTATCATGCGAGGCGATGAGTCTTATGCCGGTGCAGCAAGTTGGGAACGTTTAGAAAATGAAATACAAGATTTAACAGGATATCCTTATGTATTACCTACACACCAAGGTCGTGCAGCTGAGCGTATCTTGTACGGTTACTTAGGTGGTGCCGGAAAATTGTTTATTAGCAATACTCATTTTGATACCACACGAGCTAATATCGAATTTAGTGGTGCTACCGCTTTAGACATCCCTACTCCACTTGCAAAAGATAGAAATTCTGATTTCCATTTTAAAGGGAATATGGATATCAAAGCTTTGGAAACTACCATTGCTACTACTAAAGATTCAATAGCCGCTGTGATTCTTACTGTAACTAACAATAGCGGTGGCGGACAACCGGTGAGTATGGAAAATGCGAAAGCCGTTGCTGCAGTTTGTAAAAAGCACCAATTATTATTTATTATAGATTGTTGTCGGATAGCAGAGAACTCCTATTTTATCCGTCATTTTGAAAAGGGTTATGATCATTGTACCTATCGAGAGATTGCTCAAGAAATGTTTTCATTAGCTGATGGCTGTGTGATGAGTGCAAAGAAAGATGCGTTGGTGAATATTGGCGGTTTCCTTGCTTTAAAAAATAAAGAGCTTGCAGAAGCCTGCACCAATCTTTTAATCATTACAGAAGGATTTGCAACGTATGGAGGCCTTGCCGGTCGTGATATGGAAGCCATAGCCATCGGGCTTAGAGAGGTGTTTGATGAAAGTTATTTGAATTATAGAATTACCAGTACACGTTACTTAGGCGAGCATATCCGTAACAAAGGAATCCCAGTGCTTTATCCGATAGGAGGTCATGCTGTGTATGTAGATGCTGGTGCATTATACCCGCATATTCCTGCTCACGAATACCCAGGACAGGCTTTAGTATGTGAGTTATATAAGAAAGGAGGGATTCGTGCTGTAGAAATAGGTTCAGTCATGTTTGGCAAGTACGACGAAAACCATCAATTGATTGCGGCACCAATAGAGTTAGTACGATTAGCCATTCCTAGAAGGGTATATACACAAAGTCATATCGACTACGTGGTTGAGGTTTTTGAAGAGATTGCAAAAACGGCGTCTCAAACAAAAGGTATAAAAATCATTAAAGAACCTCAATTTTTAAGACACTTTACAGCTCATTTCGAAAAGCTTTAAAACTTATTTTTAAGAATTGGCTTTAATCTAATAAACCTTATTCCTTTTAAAAAAAATCCCTCAAGAACGTGCGAGGGATTTTTCATTTCAGTTTAATTTATGCTTACCATACTTTGGCTCTTTCGCTTTCCGGCTTATACATTTTATCTCCTTTTTTCACATTAAAAGCTTGATAAAACTCTTCCATGTTGCTTAACGGCCCATTACAACGCCATAGATTAGGAGAATGAGGATCGGTCACAATACGAGAAGCCATTTCTTCCGGACGGGTATTCGCTCTCCATACCTGCGCCCAGCTTAAAAAGAAACGTTGGTCTGGTGTGAAGCCATCAATTTTTTCTTGGCTTTGACCTTGTTTGGTTTTTTTGAAGGCTTCGTAAGCAATAGCTAATCCTCCCAAGTCTGCAAGGTTTTCGCCCAACGTCAATTCTCCATTTACATGGGTATTTTCTAAAACAGTATAGCTGTTAAATTGCTTTACAACTACACCTGCTTTGTCTTCAAATTTTTTAGCATCTTCAGGAGTCCACCAATCTTTAAGGTTTCCATCTGCATCATATTGGCGACCTTGATCATCAAAACCATGCGTCATTTCATGTCCGATAACTGCACCAATGCCTCCATAGTTTACAGCATCATCTGCGTTCATATCAAAGAAAGGATATTGTAAAATCCCAGCTGGGAAAACGATTTCATTAAAAGCAGGATTATAATAGGCATTCACGGTTGGAGGTGTCATTTGCCATTCTGCTTTATCAACTGGTTTGCTTAATTTGCCAATCATATAATTATATTCAAAAGCAGCTGAGGCTTCGGCATTTTGGTAGTAGCTTTTGTTAGAAATTGCTAACCCATCATAGCTTCTCCATTTATCAGGATAGCCAATTTTCTTGATGAATGTATTGAGTTTTACTAGGGCTTTTTGTTTGGTACTAGCACTCATCCAATCTAATCTGATGATACGAGCAGCATAGGTAGTTTGTAAATTATTTACCATTTCCAACATGCGGCTTTTGGCTTCCGGTTTAAAATTTTTCTCTACATACATCTGTCCTAGCAATTCTCCTAAAGAGCCATCAACAACATTCAATACCCGTTTCCAACGTGGCTTTTGCTCTTGTTGCCCTCTTACAGTTTTTCCATAAAAATCGAAATGTGTATTATCGATAGTTTCTGAAAGATAAGGGGCAGCATCACTTAATGTATGGAATTTCAAGTACACTTTCCAAACAGCTAATGGAGTAGCTTGTAGTTGAGTAGATACTTCTTCAAAAAACTTAGGCATACCTACAATACATGTATTCTGAGAGCCAATTTTCAGGTTGGTGAAAACAGTATTCCAATTGATGTTAGGTGTTTGTTTGTTAAGCTGAGCAAGGGTGTATTTGTTGTACAGCTTATAAGGGTCGCGCATTTCTACACGAGTCATAGAGGCTTTTGCCAGTTTCTCTTCAAGAGTATAGATAGCCGCAGCTTCTTTTTCAGCTGTTGCTTTATTCATGCCCATCAACTCAAGCATTTTTACTTGATAAGCTTTATATGCTTCTCTGATTTTAACGGTACGTTCATCTGTACCAAAATAGTAATCTCTATCCGGCATACCGATGCCACTTTGCACAAACTGTGCTATGTTTTGTGTCACATTTTTATCATCAGGGCTCACATAAAAACCAAATAGCTGACCATTACCTTCTGTATAGTTTTTAGCGATAAAATTCATGATGTCCTCTGAACTTCTCAATGCATCAATTTTCTTGAAGTAGGCATGTAAAGGGGCAATTCCGGCTTTATTAATTGCATCAGTATTCATACCCGATTTGTAGAAATCACCCACCTTCTGAGCTGCACTACCTCTTTTAGCTTGTTGGTCTGCTGCAGCGGCATCCAATAATTCATGCAGTGCTTTATAGTTGTTTTCTTGAAGCTCGTTAAAGCTTCCCCAGCGAGTTTCAGAACTAGGAATGGGATTGTTTTTTAGCCAAGTTCCATTGGCATAAAGAAAGAAATTGTCACCGGGTTTTACTTGTGCATCAATATTAGCCGGATCTAACAATGGTTTTGAGGATTCATTTTTTTTAGTCATAATGCTTTCATTACCGCCAGAGGCAGTAGCTGTTGTAGCTACTGAAGTAACAGCAACACTCATTAACACGAATTGTTTCAATAACATATTTATAAAAATATTAGGAGCGCAAAATTACAACTATTGAATTTCAGAAGTGAGATATAAGAACGTTAAAAAATGGGGGAAATTATTTGAGGGAAGAGCCAACAATGAACTGAAATATTGTAGAAATAAAAAGCACTTAGTATTTTATTAACTAAGTGCTTTTGGGAAAGAGGTCGAGAGCGGATTCGAACCGCTGTACAAGCTTTTGCAGAGCTCTGCCTAGCCACTCGGCCACCCGACCCTTTGCTAAGGGATGGCAAATGTAGTAAAATTTCGTTTCTTTACAAGTCCAAAAACAAATCTTTATTACAATGATGTTTTCAATCGGTGAATCGGAGTTAATCATCACTCCAGAAGGAGCAATTTATCACCTTGACTTAAGACCGGAACAGCTTGCGGATACCATAATTACGGTTGGTGACCCAGCACGGGTAGCAGCTATTTCTCAATATTTTGATCGAGTTGATTATAAAGTGCAGCATAGAGAGTTTATCACACACACAGGATGGATAGGCAAAAAGCGTATCAGTGTAGTATCTACCGGTATTGGGCCTGATAATATAGACATTGTCTTAAATGAATTAGATGCTCTAGTCAATATAGATTTCACAACCAGAACTATTAAAGATCAGCAGCGTTCTCTACAAATTATTCGCTTGGGGACTAGTGGCTCCTTACAAGCTTCAATACCCACCGATAGCTTAGTGGTAGCGGATTTTGGTATTGGGTTAGATAATTTGATTCATTTTTATCAACTAGAAAATAATGTGGAAGAACTTGAATTATTGAGCAAATTTGAAGCGCATACAATGTTGGAAAATGCTCGAGTAAGACCTTACATTGCTTCATCATCTCGTATGCTTTCCAATCATTTTCAGCAGGGATACTATCACGGGATTACACTTACCTGCCCAGGTTTTTACGGACCACAAGGAAGAGTATTGAGGGCTTCATTAGCCTACAAACATTTGATAGATTCCTTTACTACATTTAAGCATTCCTTACCGATTACTAATTTCGAAATGGAGACTTCAGCCATATATGGGCTAGGGAAAATATTGAAACATCATTGTCTTTCTATAAATACTATAATTGCCAATAGAGTGGATAAAACATTTACGAAAAACGCAACAGCAGCCATAGATAATATGATTCAACGATCTTTAGCAATTATTGAAAAGCTATAGAGTTTTAATCAGTGTATTCTTGTTCCATCAGGTGCCATTTGAAGCAATATTTCTTCTTCTATCTTGAGCCATTGTTGCCAGGCATGTTGTACTTTTTCTTTATCGTAATAGGCAGATGCTATGTTTATGAATAATCGGTAATGTCCCGCTTCTGATACCATAAACTTAAAGTAGAATTTTCGTAAGGCTTCTTCTTCTAGTTTTTCTGAAAGCACTCTAAAACGTTCACAGCTTCGAGCTTCGATTAAAGCACAAAACATCAGCTTATGCAACAGCTTATCTGAAGACGCTACATTTTTAGGTTCATTTTGCAATAGCCGATTCACATAATCATCTTTTCGTTGTTTCCCCAATGCAAATCCACGTTTTTTCATTTCAGCCCATACTATTCTAAAATGCCCCCACTCTTCTGTAACAATGGGTGAAAGGGTATTTACTAAAAATTCTTTATCCGGATAAAGTTGAATTAAAGAAATGCATTGTGTGGAAGCTTTTTGTTCGCAAAAGGCATGATCGGTTAATATTTCTTCTAATGAAATAGCGGCTAAATCTGCCCAACGAGGGTCAGTAGGCATTTTAAGACCTAGTATAGAATTGTCTGCTGTACTCATAATAGTAGTCGAAAATACTACAAGAATTATTTTTGAATGTTAACTTTAAACAAAACCAACCTTCTCTCATAAAATAATTTTTTATAAGACTTGAATTACTGTATGGCTTATCTTCGTTGGCGAATATTGAAAATAACTTTATGAAAAAACAATTGCTATCCGCCTTATTGACATTGGGTTTTGTAGGTTCACTTCAAGCACAAGATATCATATACAAAACAAACGGAAGACAAGAATCAACAAAAATTACTGAGATCAACGGAAAGAATATTAGGTATAAAAAATGGGATAATGCGAATGGACCGGATTATGTTTTACCATTAAAAGATATTCAAAAAGTAAAGTATCAGAATGGCCAAGAAGAAGTTTACAATGATGCTAAAAGCCTTAAAAAAGGCAAAAGTACATTGTCAGACCCTGGTGCACCTGGAAAAAACATCCTTGCTTTCGCTCCAATTTATATGACCAACACCAGCGCTGTAGGTATTGGGTTAAGCTATGAACGTATGCTAGATAAAAACTCAGTTTTCTCTTTTATCCTACCATTAGCTTATTCATTTAATAGCCCAACCAATAATTATAGTAGCTCTGAAAATAGACGTTCCAATATGTTGTGGGCATATCCCGGAGTAAAAGTTTATGTGGGAAGTAAAAACGAAGGGAAGGTGCGTTATGCTATTGGCTTATCTATACCTATTGGTAATGGTTCTATAAAAGAGGATCGAATGATTTACGACCCATTAACCCAAACGAATAGGTATCAAACATTAGAATCTAAAATTTCATTAGTAGGAGTGATGTTAAATAATTCTGTGAACTTTCAATTGAGTTCTGCTTTCTACCTAGGTATTGAATTTGGTTTAGGTGTTCCTTATTTTATCAATATTGACTCAAACCCAAACTTACCCAACAACCCTATATACACTCCTTATGATAGTAGTAGCCCATTGGTAAATTTTAATTTTAAGTTTGGATATCGCTTCTGAGAGGAGTCTATACATTGAGGGCTTTTTTTAGGATTCTAGACTTATGATATGGAAATCATCATGAAATTTTGATTGATTACCTTTGCGCCGAATTATTATGTCAGTTAAATCAGTCGCCTTTCATACATTAGGTTGTAAACTCAATTTTTCAGAAACTTCTACCATAAGCCGTAATCTTGAAGCTGATGGTTTTATAAGAAAAGAATTTGAAGAGCAAGCCGATGTATATGTAATAAATACCTGCTCTGTGACGAACAATGCCGATAAGGAATGTCGTCAATTGGTGCGCCGTATCCAACGTCGTGCACCGGAAAGTGTGGTCGTTGTAATAGGATGTTATGCACAGCTTAAGCCCAAAGAAATAGCCGAGATTGAAGGAGTGGATTTAGTATTGGGTGCCACTGAAAAATTCAACCTAACCAAACATCTTAGAGAATTTTCAAAAGGTGACAGCACTAAAATATGTTCTTGTGATATTGATGATGTGGAAGGATTTCACAGCTCATATTCTGTTGGCGATCGTACCCGTACGTTTTTAAAAGTGCAAGATGGTTGTGATTACAATTGTTCATTCTGTACCATTCCACTAGCAAGAGGTCATAGCCGTAGCAATAGCATAGAAGGTGTATTGGAAAATGTAAAATCATTAGCTGCAGAAGGCACCAAAGAAATAGTACTTACGGGCATTAACCTTGGCGACTTTGGAAAAGGTTTTGATGGTGGTAAAAAGAAAGAAGAAAACTTCTATGATTTAATTCAAGCGCTAGATGAAGTAGAGGGCATTGAACGATATCGAATCTCTTCTATTGAGCCGAATCTACTAACCAATGAAATCATAGAATTTGTAGCAACTTCTAAAAAATTCATGCCGCATTTTCATATTCCATTACAAAGCGGAAGCAATAAAATACTAGGCTTGATGCGTAGAAGATACCAACGAGAATTGTATGCTGAGCGAGTGGCAGCCATTAAAAAATTGATGCCTCATTGCTGCATAGGAGTTGATGTTATTGTTGGCTTCCCATCAGAAAGTGATGATGATTTTAAAGACACTTTTGACTTTTTACATAGCATTGATGTTTCTTACTTCCATGTGTTCACTTATTCTGAGCGAGCCAATACCCTTGCATTAGATATAAAACCAATAGTACCTACAGGGGTGCGAAATGATAGAAATAAATCACTGCGCAATTTATCTTTTCAAAAAATGAATTATTTCACCGCACAACATGCAGGTGAAAGAAGACCGGTATTATTTGAAAGTGCTAATAAAAACAGTATGATGGAAGGCTACACGGATAACTACATTCGTATTGAAACTCCTTACAGAGAAGAATGGGTGAATCAAATTATTGATTGGAATTTATAAATAACTTCTGCCTTTTTCATTAAAGAGTAGTAGTACATTACAAACTTTTTTACTTTTAATTATGACACAACAAGAATTTATTGCTGCTGCTCTAAAAGAAGATATCGGAGCCGGCGACTACTCTACCCTAGCCAGTATTGATGAAAACGCTAGAGGTAAAGCTATATTAAAAGTAAAAGAAGACGGTATTCTCGCAGGCGTTGATTTGGCTAAAGCAATCTTTCAATTTTTAGAACCTGAAGCAGTTTTTACAGAATTTATCAAAGACGGTACCCATGTTGTGTATGGAGATATT
>CALMXV010000501.1 GCA_937871155.1 uncultured Taibaiella sp.
CCCAAGGATATTGCCAATCTGTATCAAAAAGTATAATGGCAAATTTGCAACATAAGCTTCATCTACTTCATCTGTTTTTTGAAAAAAATCATAGCTAAATTCAAAAAGTTCTTCTAAAGGTGCTTCGCCTGGCAACAGGCGTAATAATACTTCAGTTGAAAAAAGTATCACGCTATTTTTAACCACACTTTCTCTGACGGTCTGAAAGAGGTAATCCGAATGAAAATTTCGTAAATGCTGTAAACTTTTATTGGGCTTTATTTCTGTTTCTAATTGTAACAATGTAGAAGGTTGTAACAATGCTGCACGATTATCTTTCGACTTCCTCACCCCTTTTACTAAAAAAGATTGTACGCCATATTGTGCGGTAAATAGTTGAGTGACGATACTGGTTTCACCATATTTTACAGAGCGAAGCACAATGGCTTTTGTAGTGGTTAGCATACGTTCTACTCCATAAATACCATTTTGCCGGTATAGGTTTGACTGCCTTCAGCATTGGTTACAAAAATGAGATAAACACCGGATTGAGGGCGTTTCCCTTTATAATCCAGACCATTCCAAACGGCTTGTCCACCCAAGGCTTTTGTACGATATACGAGCTGACCCGTTACATCCGTGATACGAACATCAGCATTTTCAACAACCCCTTTTATAGCTATGGTACCTCTATAACTACTGGGTATTGGATTAGGAAAAGTGATTACCTTATTATTTTCCTCAGCACCTTCGATGGCGGTACCCTTATAGGACACTATTCCTAAATCGGTACCGATATACACATCACCTGTTACCGGGTCGATGGCAATCTTTTGAATCGTATTGGAAGGCATGGGGCTGTTATCCATCGTAAAACGATTGATGATTTTATCTGCAGAAGCACTTACCAACCAGACACCATTTGTAGTTCCTATCCATTTTCTATTGGCACCGTCTACTGCAATAGCCATTACTGATTCTCCTTGAAAAAGATAACCGGCAAACTTATCATACTGAACAATTCTTTTTTCTACTTGACAAGTTCCTTTGATAGCTTCTCCAGGACAGTTAATGATACCTATTCCATCAGAGGTGCCTACCCAAATAGTTCCCTCTTTATCTTTAGCCATACAATAAACCGTATTGCTGGGTAAATTGTTACTCATTTCCATCGAGCTATATTGGTCGTCATTCTTATTATCTAAAGTACCACCATCATTATACACACCAACGCCCAACCCTGGTACCAAATACCATTTTTGATCATAGTCGTCTATTAAAACTGAAGCTGCTGCTAAGCGAGAACCTGCACCAGCAAAATTATAATACTGTCCATCTTTAGTTT
>CALMXV010000502.1 GCA_937871155.1 uncultured Taibaiella sp.
TTTGTAGTTTATTTTTCTTTAGATTTTCTACCCATGCTTGCGTCATAGGCTGCTGTACCTTGAGGGATAGCTTTTAGCCCTGTAATAAGATTAAACTTGAAAATCTTCCAACCTTCTAGTGTCTTAATTACTTTCTGAACTTCAGGATAAGTAGCATTTCCATCTGCTTTGATAGCAATACGAATTCTAGGATTGTTGTTTCTAGCAATACGTATCCAAGCGCCCAATTCATTGGTTTCGCTGTCTGCTACTGAGTCCACTGGGATTCCTGTAGTTGTTTTATCTATCGCTTTTTGCTCGTCAGTTGGTAACGTCAAATAAGACTTTAATTGATTAAATGGAACCCCTACTGAAGAGCCATATTTAAAGGCTTTTACTTGGTTTTCATCAAGGTTTAATCCTTTATATTCTGCCACATCACGAATAATATTTTCTCTTACGTTTTGGTTGTCCACAGAGAAGAAAATTCTTCCATTAGGATCCACGGTAATAAGCATAATATCATCATCCGGAAGAGGAATATCGGAGATGGAGTTTGGCGTAACAACAGTTACGGGTTCATCCGGTTTAAATTTTGTAGCCAACATGAAGAAAGTAAGTAGAAGGAACGCAACATCGCACATGGCGGTCATGTCCACATTCGTACTTTTTCTTGGCATTTTGAGTTTTGGCATAGTACTTCTTTTTTCGTCTGTTTAAGTAATTAGATTCATTTCTTTACAATTTCCACAACACATACATCACTTTTTTTTCAAAAAATAATCGATTACTTGTAGTTAGCAGCGAAGCTTTGTGTAAGCGTAAAGCCACTTTCATCAATTCCAAATGTGATTCCGTCGATGATAGTAGTAAAGAAGTTGTATCCAATAATAGCAAAGAATGAAGTACCGATACCTAATGCCGTGTTATAAAGTGCTTCAGAGATACCTGCTGCAAGGGCTGCTGCATCCGGTGCGCCTGCCTGACCCATTGCCATAAACGCACGAATCATACCTAATACCGTACCAAGAAGACCTAGTAGTGTAGCTGCTGATGCAATAGTAGATAAGAACACTAGATTTTTCTCTAACATAGGTAATTCAAGAGCTGTAGCTTCTTCAATTTCTTTTTGAATGCTTAAGATTTTTTGATCTGTATTCAATTCATTGTTGCTAGTCATTTCACGGTATTTAACTAAGCCTGCACGCATTACATTACCTACAGAACCGGATTGCTTATCGCACTCAGCAAGAGCAGCATCAATATTTTTATTAGCTAAGTGATATTGTACTTTACGAACAAATTCAGCATTGTCCATTTTGCCTTTTGCTTTTGTAATAGTTAAAGCTCTTTCGATGATGAACGCTAACATTACAAAAAAAGTAGCCATCAAAAATGGTACAATGTAACCACCTAAGTACATATTACCTTGAAAGTTTTTAGGGATATGCATTTCTGCATCTTTAAAGTTGGAAGGGCTTCCTAATACGAATAAATAAATTAACCAGCCTGCTGCAATGCTCGCTGCAACAATGATAAGATTAATCCAAAAGTTGTTGGAATTCTTAGGTTTTCCTGCTTGATTTCCGGTTGCTTTTACTGCGGCTGTTTTTACGTCTGCCATAATGTTTGTTTTAGTTTGTTACTGTTTTATGTGTTTTTATAAATAAAAATGATAACGGTCACAAAGATAATTGTACCATCGAAAAATCCAATTTTGGTTTGTGAATAATAACCTAAAGGTAATATTCTATAATGTACATATTTGTTGAAATTTGTTTTGAATAGGAAAAAAATTATTTACGATTAAAACTAAGTTGACGGTTGTTTTATTGTCTTGTCCTGCTAAAAAAACACAGTTATATGCTTAAATTGAAAACGGTTTCTGATTACCTTTGTCCGTTCTATAATTTTTCTTTTAAAATTTATTTTAAACAAGTATCATTAAAATATGAGTTTTTATCCTTGGCATTCTGTGCATTTTGGTGAAGGTGCCCCTGATGTGGTAAAAGCCATTATCGAAATACCTAGAAACAGCAGAGCAAAGTATGAATTAGATAAGGATACCGGCTTATTAAAATTGGATAGGGTGCTTTATTCATCCACTTACTATCCGGCTAATTATGGATTTATCCCACAGACCTATTGTGATGATAACGATCCTTTAGATATACTCGTGTTGTCGCAAATAGATATGCAGCCACTTTGCCTTGTAGATGCTAAGGTGATAGGAGTAATGCGTATGTTGGATCAAGGGGAAGCAGATGATAAAATTATTGCTGTTTGCGCTCAAGATATGAGTGTGAACCATATAAATGATATTGATGAATTGCCGCCTCATTTTGTAAAGGAACTAAGACATTTCTTTGAAGAATATAAGCGTCTTGAAGATAAGGTTGTGAAAATTGAAGCCTTTCAAGGTGCAAGACTTGCCAAGAAAATTATAGGACATGCCATAAAAGATTATGAAACAAAATTCACCAAATGAAAAATATGAGTATTAACGACATCCTTATTTTGATAATAGTAGGCTTTACTGCCGGTGTTTTAAGCAGTATGGTTGGTATTGGAGGAGGTATAGTAATTGTGCCAGCATTGGTTTTTATTTTTGGCTTAAGCCAGAAAGTAGCGCAAGGAACTTCTTTAG
>CALMXV010000503.1 GCA_937871155.1 uncultured Taibaiella sp.
ATTCACATTATCAAAATAGCCGCCATCAATTGGAGCTTGAAAATTGCCTCCAATATAATTGGCAATATGCTTAGGAATGGAAAGATTCATAAACACAAAAGTAGTCGATTATGATATGATGTAAAAGATTCTAAATTTATACTGAAATAAGTAGCTATGTAGAACTGTAAAGGTTGTAACCGGCTAATTATGTCAGCAAGCCAACTATTTCATGTAGCAGTATTAATCCTATTGTAGTATGCTTTTTAACTCCTATAGCTATGCCCTATTCTTACCAATAGTTTTCCTGCTCTATTGGTTCGTTTTTCATAAAAAACTAAGGAATCAAAATGCACTTTTATTAATAGCCAGTTATTATTTCTATGCCTGTTGGGATTGGCGCTTTCTGTTTCTTTTACTTTTTTCTACCCTATTAGATTTCATTAGCGGCATCAAAATGTATGAAGCAAAGACCAAGTCTAAAAAAAGGATTTGGTTTTGGCTGAGTATCGTTATCAATTTAGGCTTTCTAGGAATTTTTAAGTATTTCAATTTTTTTGCAGCCTCTTTCAAAGACTTGTTTGCCAATTGGGGCATCACCGTACACCCTTGGACTTTAAGTATCGTACTTCCAGTGGGGATATCTTTTTATACCTTTCATGGCTTGTCTTATGTTATTGACATTTATAAAGAGAAAATAAAAGCAGAACGAAATTTTATAGACTATGCTGTTTTTGTAAGCTTCTTTCCCTTATTGGTAGCGGGTCCTATAGAACGAGCCACTCATCTACTTCCACAAATAAAACAAAAAAGAACCTTTGATTATCCTACTGCCGTAGATGGTTTGAAACAAATCTTATGGGGACTTTTTAAGAAGATTGTAATTGCTGACACTTGTGCTCGTTATGTGGACTATTACTATACCTACACTTCCTATTTCTCCGGATTGCTTTTAGTGTTGGCAGCCGTAGCCTTTGCTATTCAAATCTATTGTGATTTTTCGGGTTATAGCGATATCGCTATAGGCACAGCTAGGCTGTTTGGCATTCAACTCTTACGAAACTTTGCTTATCCCTATTTTTCAAGAAGTATAGCAGAGTTTTGGAGAAGATGGCATCTATCGTTAACTACTTGGTTTAGAGATTATCTCTATATACCTCTCGGAGGCAGCAAAGGTGGAATATGGAGAAAAGCCAGAAATGTATTAATCATTTTTCTAGTCAGTGGATTTTGGCATGGAGCCAATTGGACATTTATCATTTGGGGAGCATTAAATGCGCTGTTCTTCTTACCGTCAATCTTTAATTCAGAAAAACATTTACCTATTGAACAAGATGTAGTAGCTAAGGGAAAAAACTTTCCTTCTTTCAACCAACTATTACAAATGACAGCAACATTTGGTCTGGCTACCATTGGATTTATTTTCTTCAGGGCTGAGAATGTCCCTCATGCTTTACAATACTTCTCTGCTATGTGTAGCAATAGTGGTTCATTCCTATTGTTATCTACCTATTGGAGATTTAAAGTTGTTATTGTCATGGCATTTATACTTTTCCTTATAGAGTGGATAGGTAGAGAACAGCCTTATGCAATTCAAAATATCGGACAAAACTGGAAGCCTATCTTTCGATATAGTTTTTATTATAGCATCCTCCTTGCAATATATTGGTATAGTGGCTCAGAGCAACAGTTTATTTACTTTCAGTTTTAACATACAATGAACCGATTTTTAATAAAAATATTCCTTTTGCTTTTGCCCCTTTTATTGGTATTTACTGTGGCAGAATACGGGTTAAGAAATATCCCCAATGACTATCAATTCAAGAAAAAGCAATTGGAACAAGCTGCACCGTCTATTAAAATATTGATATTAGGAAGCTCACATAGCTACTTCAACATTTCACCACAATTCTTAAAGGATAAAGCTTTTAATCTAGGCTACAGCTCGCAACCATTAAAATATGACAATGCCCTTTACCAACATTATTCATCTAAATTAAGTACCTTACACACGCTTGTACTTTCTATTTCCTATAATTCATTTTATTGGAATCTTGAGGATGCAATAGAACAATGGCGAGCTAAAAACTATGTCATCTATTATGACCTAAAAAATGAATCGTCCTTTAAAAACTATTTTGAAATAACTAGCAATAAAGGTTCCTTCAATTATCATCGACTTGTCAACTATTACCTAAAACACCAATCCGTAATAACCTGTGACAGCCTTGGCTGGGGCACCCCTTATACGTCATCTAAGCAAAAAGACCTTTCCAAGTCTGCTGAATTAGCGATAAAAAGACATACTCAAAAAGAGATAAATTCTCCGAAAAGCAAAGAATGTTTTCATCAAAACTTAACTGCCTTAAAACAACTTATAAATAGTGCTGCCTTACATCGGGTGAATGTTTTATTGATAACCACACCTACCTATTATACTTATAGCAAGAAACTCAATCAGGCGCAACTCCAACAAATGACGACATCAATTGAACAGTTATTAGCCACTTCACCCAACGTTGCCTACTTAAATATGATGAACGATCATCGTTTTCTAAAAACGGACTTCTATGATGCTGACCATCTTAATGACATTGGCGCCAAAAAACTTACTCTAATCATTGATAGTTTTTTAAAAACACAGTATCCTCAACATTAGGCGCCAACAGGGTGGTAATATATTTAAGGGTTAATTCAAAGGCTTATTCAACCCAATCAGCTATAAAAACATTGGTATCGTGTGTGCCACCATTGTTTCTATTGGAGCTAAAGATTATTTTCTTTCCGTTTGGCGAAAACATTGGGAAGGCATCAAATCCACCATCGTGTGATATTTTCTTTAGTTCGGTTCCATCCATGTTAATGGTATAGATATTAAAAGGGAATCCTTTTTTGTATTCGTGATTGGAACTAAAGATTATTCTTTTCCCATCAGGCATAAAGTTCGGTGCCCAATTTGCCTGTCCAAGTTTAGTAACTTGTTTTATATCGGTTCCATCAGCATTGGCTACATAGACCTCCATGTTTGTAGGGGCTACCAAACCTTGAGCCAGCAAGTCTTTGTATTCTTTTATTTCCGTTTCGGTAGTGGGGCGAGAGGCTCTCCAAACTATCTTGGTACCGTCTGGTGAAAACCATGCACCACCATCATAACCCAGTTCGTGAGTAATTTGTTTCACATTGCTACCATCGAGATTCATGGTATATAAGTCTAAATCGCCATTACGAGTAGAGGTAAAAATGATTTTATCTCCTTTAGGAGAAATGACCGGTTCTGCATCGTACCCCTTTTCATGGGTCAGTTGTTGGATAATAGTTCCGTTTAGGTCAGCAACGAATATATCATAGCTATCATAGATAGGCCATACATATTTCTTCAATGCTTTTTTGTCCGGAACTGGTGGACATTCTTTGCTTCCCAGATGCGTAGAAGAATAAAGTACATGTTTTTTATCAGGCATTAGATAAGCACAAGTGGTGCGTCCTAAACCGGTACTCACTCTTTTATAATTAAACTTATCTGTTTTTTTCTGAGGTAGCTTTCCATAGAAAATTTGGTCACAAGCAATGCCTTCTTTGGGTGCTGCTCTTTGAAAAATGATATGATCATTATCAAATCCGAAATAAGCTTCAGCATTATCACCACCGTAAGTCAGTTGTCGAATGTTCTTAAAATGTTTTTCATCAGAATAATGTAACGAATCGCGGGTAACTGCCGGAGTATGTTGTGCTACTGCATTGGCTGCCATCAAGCAACTAACAAAGATTATTGATACCTGTTTCATAAGAGACTACAAAGCTATAACAACCAATTAGCCAATTGTCACTACTCTGTAAAACTCTTCAGTTGCGCTACTAATTCACCGATTGGTAGCCCCATCACATTATAGTAGTCCCCTTCAATTTTTTCGATACCAATCATCCCAATCCACTCTTGTATGGCGTAGGCTCCTGCTTTATCCATCGGATGATAGTGTGTGACATAATGTGCTATCTGCTCGTTGGTAAGTGGACGAAAATAAACGGATGTACTACAAGAAAACACCTTCTTTTTAGTAGCATTTTGAATACATACACCCGTTATCACTTCATGTTTTCTACCCGATAGTTTTTCTAAAATTTGATACGCATCTGCAGCATCCTTCGGCTTTCCTATAATTTCCTCTTCTACTACTACAATCGTATCAGCAGCAATTACAACAGCCTTAGGATTTCTTTGTAAAATAACTGCGGCTTTCTTATCTGCTAGAAACCCTGGAACTATCGAAGCCGACATCCCTTGTGGCACCGACTCATCTACATCGGCTACATCAATGGTAAATGAAATTTCTGCAGCTTCTAAAAGTTGTTTTCTACGAGGAGATTGAGAGGCTAAAATTATTGAATCCATTCTGAAATTAAATTGATGATTAGCGAGCCAATACCGGCCACCATGATAAGTTTAAGTTGTGAGCTGCTACGTGCATAATGTTGTGCAGTAGCTTTCTGATGCAAATTAAATATCCAAAAAAACAGTGGAAGAACCAGTGCCAACATCGTGTAAATTGCCATGATAAAATTACCGGAATGATAGAATGAAGGCACTGCTAAAACTAATGGCAACAAGGCAAAACAAGCTAAAGCTTGCGTAAAATAACTAGCTCTTCTAAGCCCCCAACGAATGGGCATCGTTTCGCAGCCTTCTTCAAAATCGCCTTTTAGGTCTTCCATATCTTTTACAATTTCTCGCATCCAAGTAAGGATGAATGCAAAATAGGCATAGCCCCCTAAAAGCCACACCGGATTGAGGTGCGTTGCTCCATTGCTTTCTTTTATGAAAATTGCTTGGGTCAGAAAAGGATGCAGAGAAGGCTCATACACCAATAAAGTAAGTATCGTAAGTGCCGTTAGCAACGCTACCGTTACATTACCTATCATGAATTTTCGTTTGAATGTAGTGGAGTAAAACCATAACAAAATGGTGCATAAAAGCTGAACAAATAGCCACTCATAAGCCGTACGTTGTGCAGCGACATACCATGCCAATGCTAGTGCTAGCAAATTGCAGCAACCATGC
Source organism: uncultured Taibaiella sp. (assembly GCA_937871155.1). Classification (GTDB taxonomy): domain Bacteria; phylum Bacteroidota; class Bacteroidia; order Chitinophagales; family Chitinophagaceae; genus JAFIGV01. Next base: position 5,036 of record CALMXV010000503.1, read on the forward strand.
AAGATGATAGCCATTCGACGTGGGATTTGTTTTTCCAACACCATCTTATCGGGCTTATTTATCAGATCAATTCGGATATCGAAATAGTCGTTGATAATATAACCCGCCGCCGCTATTAATACCGTAGATGAGGCGAGTAATAAAAAGTTAATCGGTGTTAGTAGTGATTTAGGTAAATGGTTCCATGTAGAAGATGCCGGCAAAAACACACATGCCCATATAAAGAGCTGCGTAGCAAATATGATAAGTAAATTTTTCCAACGGATTAAGGTCAACCAAGCACTCAAGAGCAATTAATATTTATTATGAAAAAAAGTGGATGAGCAATAAGTAACGGCAAGCTAATTTTTTTATTGAATATTTTGATAAGAGTTCTACCTGCTTTGTGATATATCAAGTACAGCCTTGCTTTAAAATTCCGATTTTTATAAATAAACTTTTCCGATTTTTTATCAGGCTCGTGTGCCCAACTTTTATTTTTGACAGTTCAATGACAAAACTAAGAAAGAACATTTCCTTTCAAATGTCTTTCCAATATTGAATCAGCAAACCAACATTAAAAAAACATTTTCTTACTATGGTAAATAAAAAGAGTTTAAAATACGGTATCTTTTCTTCTTGTGCTTTTACTGATGCCTATAGGCCATGCTATCATGATATTAAACGAAAAGTTTTTACATGACGACAAATATTATGGAGCCGTAGCCATGGGTATCGTGGAGGTTATTTTAGTTTTCTGGGGTATTAAACAAAACAAAAAAAACATCCTTGCTACCATCTTAGGTTTTTTAGGAGGGGTCTTAATCTGGACGGGTTGGATTGAGTTTTCATTTATGTGGGTAGCAGAAAAGAACAATGTACCCAACTTAGTAGTCAACGGAGAAATAGCTACTAAAAGAGAATATTTAGTAATGCTTTCTTCATTGGGGCTTTTAGCTACCATTGTTATCTTCTTTCTTTTTACACGTACTAGTTTCACCTTCTTTGCTTGGATACAAGAAAAGATGGGAGTAAAACAAAACATTGCTCAACAAGGTGGGTATATCAAAAAACCGTTAGCTGTAACCACATTCATTGAAACCATCATTATATTATGGTTCTTTTACATCGTTCTCTTATTAGTGTATGATGATGCTATCGCTGGGGATACTCATATAGCTACCTATATTGTAGCTTGGGGATCGCTACTTTGGTCCATCTATCTTATCGCGAAATTGATTACCATCAAAGTTTTTGACTATGCTATACGCTATTCCATTCCTACTGTTATCATCTTCTGGAACTTTGTGGAAGTATTGGGCAGATGGGGAACTTTTAAAGAGATTTGGATTTATCCTATCGAACATTGGAAAGAAGTATCGCTTATGTTTATAGTTACGGCTGTGCTTTTATATGTGTTTATCAAGACACCTTATTTTAGAAAAGACGCTAAGAAGATGATGCAATCTTAATTATCAAGTTCCTTTTACCAGCACTTCCTATAGATTGGTTTTTCAAACAAACCAAACTCAGTAGTTGCATTTCCTTTTACGTACCCTTTGTTATGAAACCCATACTTAAAGAAGAAGTAGCAACGAATTCCTTAGGAGCAAATACTTGGAACACAATAAAATAATTTTTCTACTTGATTGTTATTCTCCTTCCAACCCCTTATCTTTAATAACAAAATCATAACATCATGAAAAAGAAAAATCTTCTAAAAAGCCTTATCGGGGGGGGGGGTAATTTCCCTTATCGCCATGAGT
>CALMXV010000504.1 GCA_937871155.1 uncultured Taibaiella sp.
TATCGTCTTAAATTAACAGATATTGATGGAAGTGTTTCGTTTTCGAAAACAATTGAATTAAACAGAAAAGGTAGCGAATTTACATTGTATCCAAATCCTTGTACAAATGAGATTTCATTATTGAGTGCTGAATTAGAATTGCAAACTACTTATGAAATCATTGACATGATGGGTGTTAAATTAAAAAATGAATATTTATTGAACAACAATAGATCTATTCAAGTAAGTGATTTAAAACCTGGAACATATATTTTACGATTAAAAAATGCAAATACTTTAAACGTATTAACTTTCGTAAAAAATTAAAGCCAAATTTTTTGTAAAAAAAATCATTTATTCTTACCACCACCATACATTCTGTCGAGCCGGCTTGTGAATCCACAAGCCGGCTTGCTATTTACATGATGGTCTTTTCGTTCCATCTGGCGCAAGCATATGCACGAACACTGGTGCAGAAAGCTAGCCCGCTATGGCAACGCATCATTCCTGCTCCAGACGGAGAGTATATATCATATCAATAAAAACGATTAAGATGAGACCATACCAATGCTCTATTGTCTTACATGATAAATTACATTTGCTTTTCAGGTCATCTTACTTCGGACACCCTTTGTATCATCTATTTAATGAATAAATTCATTACCTCAAAAAGAAAAATCAAAGACCCTAAAAAAAGATCACTAAAAAACACAAACACTACTTTATGCATCAGAAAATCGTTTTACTCACTTTATCACTAATCTGCTGCTTAAAGCTAAATGCACAGTTTGTAGGACACACGACTGTAACATTTGTTGATTCGTCAAGAAACAATCGTCCAATTGCAACAGAAATTTATTATCCAGCCATAACAGCTGGCAACAACACACCGATCGCAGCGGGCGTTTTCCCACTCATAAGCTTTGGACATGGATTTGTAATGACATGGAGTGCCTATCAAAATATTTGGGAATTGCTTGTCCCCATGGGATATATCATTGCGTTTCCTACTACTGAAGACGGGTTCTCTCCTATTCATGCTGAATTTGGAAAAGACCTTAGTTTTTTAATTACAAAAATCCAAAGTAGTGGCGCAGGAGTTGACGTGCCATCTTCGAGTGTGGGCCCCAAATCAGCTATCATGGGACATTCTATGGGAGGTGGATGTTCTTTTCTTTCCGCACAAAACAATACAAACATAACAACGATGGTTTCGTTTGCAGCAGCCAATACAAACCCATCTTCGATTACTGCCTCTCAGCAGATTTCTGTTCCCACTTTATTATTCAGCGGTGTCAATGATTGCGTTACACCGCCTTCACAACATCAAGATATCATGTTTGATTCAACATCGGCAGCCTATAAAACACAAATTAATATCATAGGTGGTGGACATTGCTTTTTTGCCAATTCAAATTTCAACTGCACTTTTGGTGAAGCCTCATGCACCCCTAGTCCAACCATTACAAGAGAAGAGCAGCAATTGGCGACAAATGATTTTTTAAAAATCTGGTTAGCCTATTTTTTAAAAGACGATTGTCCAAAGGCACAGGTATTCCAGGATTCATTGGCTACAAGTACAAGAATCACTTATCGTCAAAATCAAGCTATTTCGTGTGCAACTGCTATCAATGATTATCAATTGCTAAACCCAACTTCAGTTTACCCAAATCCTTTTTCACATTCCATAAGTATTGAAATACCGAAAGAGCCTATTCATAATGTGGACATTTACAATATGATGATGCAGCCACTAGGGAACTATGTATTTACCGAATCAAACAGCAAAGTAAGCTTAGATTTTTCTTCCCTGAAAGCCGGTATCCATTTCATTAAAGTAAATAATAAATATTGGACAAAAATTTTGAAACGTATAGATGAATAAGGTTTGCATCAGTAGCTTGTAGGCTTCTCCCAAAACTGGTATATTTTCAAGGTAATCAACAAGGTTAAAAAATAAAAAATATGAATTTCAGCAGATGGTTCACCTAGCGAAATTAAAATCGGCACAGCCGATGAACTTGCCTGTGGCAAACAGTAAACATAAGTCTCACGAAGCCACATACATAGAAGCCGCATACTTCAGAGAATGGGACAGCCTTGCTAAATAGATTTTTCACGAAGGTATAAGCACTGTTTATTCAAATACATAACTTCCTTGAAATGCTCCATAATTCTTTGTGGTAATCCCATTTTTATTGTTCCCTTGATAACTAGCTTTAGGTGCTACAACTCTTACCCTGATAACGGCTTCCTCTCCTACTCTCACCTTGCCTGCATGCACAGCTGCAGTACTCAATGGCGAGTCGTCGGTATAAATTCCATTTGCACCACCCCAAACTGTACCCGAATTGCTACCAACAACATTAAAGGTAAATACCTGACCAATTTTCCCTCTGTAACCAGACATATTGGTTGGAGCGTTAGAAATAGAAGGTTTAGTAATATTCCCAAAACTAAAACTACCTTGCCATGAGCCATAGTTATTGCTTGTAATACCGTTTTGCGTACTACCCT
>CALMXV010000505.1 GCA_937871155.1 uncultured Taibaiella sp.
CTTGCGGGTAGCAGGTACCGGACCGATACCCATCACTGCCGGCTCTACACCGGCGATAGCCATCGCTTTTATTTTAGCTATTGGCTTTAGTCCGTATTTAGCTACTGCTTCACCCGATGCCAGTAATAATGCGGCGGCTCCATCGTTTACACCACTTGCATTTCCGGCGGTTACACTTCCGGTTTTGCTAAATGCAGGTTTAAGAGCTGCTAATTGTTCTAAGCTAGAAAGACGAGGGTGTTCATCTGTATCAAATTCTATAGTTTTCCCTTTGCTTACTTCCACTGTTACCGGTATGATTTCATCTTTAAACTTACCAGCAGCATGTGCCGCGGCGTATTTTGTTTGGCTATCAAATGCGAATTGATCTTGTGCTTCTCTAGATATGGTCCAGCGAGTAGCTACATTCTCTGCAGTTTCGCCCATACTATACGGATGATGTAAGGCACTCAATTTTTTGTTGATAAAACGCCAGCCGATAGTGGTGTCAAATATTTCTGCTTTACGAGAGTAAGGGGTTTCAGCTTTTCCCATAACAAAAGGTGCACGACTCATGCTTTCTACTCCGCCGGCAATGAATACTTCCCCATCACCACACATAATAGCACGTGATGCATCCATGATGGCTTGTAAGCCGGAAGCACATAGTCTATTAACCGTATTGCCTCCTATAGTCTCGGGAAGACCTGCTAGCAACACAGCCATACGAGCTACATCCCGATTGTCTTCACCGGCTTGATTAGCAGCACCGGCTATCACATCTTCGATAGCATTAGCATCTAATCTCGGATTTTTACTAACGATAGTTTTTAAAACATGAGCCAGCAAATCGTCAGGTCTTACAGATGCTAGTGTGCCGCCGTACTTTCCAATAGGGGTGCGTATGGCATCTACAACAAATACTTCTTTCATAAAATTATTTACTAGTGGTTTAATTATTAGATAATGATTGTGATAAATCTTGTAGGATGTCTTCGATAGTTTCCAGCCCTACACTCATTCTTATTAATCCGTCGGTAATCAAAGAGGCGATTCTTTTTTCTTTGGCAACCCCTGCATGAGTAGTAGAAGCAGGATGAGATATTAGTGTATCACAAGTGCCTAAAGATACGGCATGATTACAAAGTTGTAAGTTGTTGATGAATCGTTTACCGGCATCAAAACCACCTTTCAGTTCAAAACTCAGCATAGCCCCGGGGTGCTTCATTTGTTTTTTAGCAATGGCATAGTCCGGATGTGATTCAAGACCTAAATAATTTACCTGTGCTACAGCAGGATGTTGAGCTAAGAATTCTGCTACTTTTTCAGCATTGCTGCAATGGCGTTCCATGCGAAGCGATAAGGTACGCAACCCATTAGTGAGCAAAAAGGCATCAAATGCATTGCTATTAGCGCCTAACAAGCGATGTACTTTGGTAACTCGAGTACGCATTATTTCATTGTCGTGCCCTACTAATACACCACCTATTGCTGTACCATGACCATTTAGATATTTAGTAGTAGAATG
>CALMXV010000506.1 GCA_937871155.1 uncultured Taibaiella sp.
CTTCTACTTACAACGGGCAAAAACCTACACAGATATGCTACAATACGGTTGGCAATTACAACATCACACTCATTGCAAGCAACGCAGGTGGCAGCGATACAATCACATCATCTATAAACGTATTCCCTATACCACAAGGAAGGTTTGAGGACACGACCATAAACGTTCCTTACAAAACTCCACTTTACTTACAAGCCTGTGCCGAGGGGCAACACGTGTATTGGTATCGGGGTGATACTCTGGTGTGTAATGATTGTCCTGTTTATAGCTTTGAAGCCAAAGACTGGCAAAGTGTTTACTATTGCATAGTCGAAAATGCAGAGGGTATTTGTAGCGACACGTGCATCTATAAGGTCTCTGTTTATGACATACCCAGCGATGTATATTTACCCACGGCTTTCAGCCCCAATGGCGATGGGTTGAATGAAACTTTTAAAGTACTTACCGACAATCCTAATTTTCTATTACATAGCTTATCCGTTTACAACCGTTGGGGGCAGAGCATCTACTATGGCACGAATGACAAAGGAGGTTGGGACGGAACCTACAAGGGAGAGAAGGTGGAAGTCGGTGTTTATTTCTGGTCGTTGAAGTATAGAATGTTGGGAGTGGACAAAGACTTCTTTTTTAGGAAGGGAGATGTGACGGTGGTACGATGATTAGAGTTGTGTTTTACTATTGAGAATTCATAAAAAAATATATTGAACCCCAAATTGCCCAGCCACCAACACTAATACTGATAATAGAACAACCCGAAGAAGCGAACGTCTTACTGGGAAGATTTCAAGATATTCATGCTGTCCAATAGTAGTAATAGCCTTGAAAGGTGCTATCGCCGAAAAAGCCTGATAGTAGCAACTATGCTTGGACAACTCCCTATAAAAAACAAAGCTCCAACAAACGTGTGATGGAGCTGATTCTTTAAGGAAGGAGTCTTTTATTTTTTCATGTACATTACTTCTTTTACTAATTGTACGGTACGTGGTACATCTGGTAAGTAAGCAGCAACCAAGTTGGGGGCATAGTGCATATTGGTATCTGCAGAACAGATTCTACGGATAGGGGCATCTAGAAAATCAAACGCTTCTTTTTGTATTCTATAGGTAATCTCTGTGGAGACGCTACCAAAGGGCCATTGCTCTTCTACTATTACTAAGCGATTGGTCTTTTTAACGGATTCTAAAATCGTGTGCCAATCTAAAGGGCGGATGGTGCGAAGGTCGATTACTTCTGCTTCGATACCTTCTTTAGCCAACTCATCAGCCGCTCCCAACGCTACTTTCATCATTTTGTTGAAAGATACAATCGTTACATCGGTGCCGGTTCTTCTAACAGCTGCTTTACCAATAGGAATCAAATATTCTTCTTCAGGAACTTCGCCTACATCGCCATACATTACTTCACTTTCCATGAATACTACGGGGTTTTCATCACGTATGGCAGCTTTCATAAGTCCTTTAGCATCGTAGGGGTTGGATACTGAAATAACTTTTAACCCGGGAATGTTAGCATACCAGCTTTCGAATGCTTGTGAGTGTTGTGCGCCAAGCTGACCGGCAGAGCCGTTTGGCCCACGAAATACGATAGGACAACCAAAATGACCACCACTCATGGAGAGCATTTTAGCTGCATGGTTTAAGATTTGGTCTAATGCTAATACGGCAAAGTTCCAAGTCATAAACTCTACAATCGGGCGAGTACCATTAGAGGCTGCGCCTACGGCAATAGCTGCAAAACCTAATTCAGCAATTGGGGTGTCGATAATTCGTTTGTCACCAAATTCTTCTAGCATACCTTGGCTCACTTTATAAGCTCCGTTGTACTGAGCTACTTCTTCTCCCATAAGAAAGATTCTTGGGTCAAGACGCATCTCTTCTTCCATGGCTTCTCTTATAGCTTGACGAAATGGTATGGTACGCATGTTATAATCTGTTTGATTTTTAGGGCGTAAAGATAATTAATAGAAAGGATTAGTTATAAGATATTATTTATGTCAATACTTAAATAAGAAAGAACTACCTGATAGTAGCTCTTTCTTGGTGCTTTAGACAAATAGATTTGGTGCTTTGGACAAATAGATATTAAGGTTTAAAATCGTATTCAATCGTTGCAATTATGTTTAATGGTTTTGTAGTTGGGCGTCTAGCAGTAGCTTGAAGTACATAATTCACTTTTGTAGCATCACCATTAAAATAATCTTTTAAATTAATGTCATTAGGTATAATGATGATGTCACTATATTTTAAAGACGCTAAATCATCAACATTGAATCCCCATATTAATGTAGGTTTACTATTACTAATACTTTTGTCAGTATTAAATACAAATCCTATATCTTGAAGATTGG
>CALMXV010000507.1 GCA_937871155.1 uncultured Taibaiella sp.
AGAGTAACGACTCCATTAATAAACGGTATCCCGATAATCTCTTCTTCTAAGTAATCGTAAATCCTGAAGTACTGATGCCTTAGCATTCAAAGTAAAGTTGAAACTTTTTCGAAATCCAAATGGAAAAGCTTGAAGGCGCATTTCAAAACAATGCAAGTCGCGGTAGATATCGATGGAGGTAAACTGCAATTGTTTTGCATTGAAATTATACCCTGAACTAATTGCCAACTTCCATCGTGCAGTAAGGTTTACATCACCGCTGAATACCATATTTTGATTGAAGATGAGGGTGTCCGCAGGCCTAGTTGTCAACGGGTTTTTGCTGATGTCAAGACTATAACTAATGTTGAGATTCCAAGGCACATTAAAATCGATATACTCATTGTAACCTCCGTATTGCATGAGGTGTTGTATTTCATCTTGGTTCACTGCTGGTACTCTTGGTGCTTTGTTGGTAGAGTGTAGGCTTGAGGTAAGGGCTACACGGGCATTGCGAAAACGAGCAATACCATGTCCATTTTTATACACTAGTTCCTTTGAGCGTCTATTAGTAGTATAGTCATAATCATAAGGGTCGAAAGACGCACCGGCAGAGATACTCAGCTTGTTGGTGATGGTTGTCCGAAAGTCCATATTGATCATTTGCCAATTAAAAGAATCAGCAGCTATGTTGTACGCAGAAGTAATAGAAAAACCATCTATCAGGGTTAAGTTTTGTCCATTTCCAGTAGAGTCTTTCTTAGAGCGAGTTTTAATTTGTAGGTTGTTGTTGATGCCAAAATTGATATTGCTAGCATATCGACCGTATTGGCCATAACCCGGAACGCCAATCACAGAGCCTTCATAAGGCGAAAGGTAAGTAGGAACATTATTGCCATCAAGATAGGTTTGATAATAATAGTTGAAGGGTCTTGCAGCAAAATCCGGCACATAAGTAAAGCCCACATTGGGGGTCAATACATGTCGAATCCCTTTAATTAAACTCCCTTTCTTAAACATCTTTTGTCCATAAATACGGGTACTCATATTTATGGATACATTGAAGTCTCTGGCCGTATAAAAGCCACGATTGGAAACAGTATCAATCTTGTCTTTAAATACATTGTAGAAGCGATTGTTTTTTTGTGTAAACCAATACTCCGTATAAGGGGCACTAAAGGAAAGGTTTATATAACGGAATAGGTTGTAGGATGCAGATATAGGAATAGAATGTTTAAAGCCATTTCTAAAATTGCTTAAAGTGAAATTAGAAAACCTGAAACTACTGTCGATATAGGAGATTTCATTGATAGCACTAAAGTTGTAGCTTGTCGTTATTTTCTCATACCAGCGAGGAGTTCCTACACGATTCTTTTTTTGGAGTGGATTGAATTGTGATACAAAGAAGTTGATTTCCGGTAAGCGAAAGTTCACTTGATTGGTTGAGGTATTTTGATTGTAAGAGGCATTGATGGTTAATGAATACGGTTTCCCTACCCAATTTTTAGCAAAGCTTACAGTAGATAAATAGTTGTTCTGAAGAATTTGATTGGGGTTATAGCTGTTATTGCTATAATAAGAGTTGGTACCTAAGTCAACTTGTGCGCTAAAGTTCACACCTGGTCTTGCTTTTGCATCGGTGGCGTGTCGCCAGTTGATTCTAAAATCTTTTTGCTGAGAGCTTCCGGGTTCATAGCTTTCGCCTGTTTTGTTATTAGCATAAGAAACAGATAATCCACCATTGTAATGGTATCGGCTGGCATACGTGCTTATGCCACTTACACTATAGCTACCTTTAGTAAAAATATTCGCTTGAAATAATGCATCTACATGATCGTTGAGGTAGAAATAATAGCCGCCATTTACTAAACCTATCCCTCTTCTTTCTTCTAGTGTGTAAGTGGGTAATATAAATCCAGATTTTTGTTTGGTGGTAATGGGGAAAAGCCCAAATGGTAAATAGATGGGGGTCGGTACGGATTCAATTACGAAGTTGGCGGCACCGGAAGCAATCAAACGGTTAGGTATGATTTTAATCCTTTTTGCTCTTATCCCAAAGTGCGGATGTTCTAAGGCACAAGTAGTATATATATTGTTCCATCCATAAATAGATTGATCTGGATTCCTTTTTATTTGTTCACTATTCACAAAGCCTTCCCCATGTTGTGCTCTTGCATTTCGTACAATAGCTCTTTTGCTTATAAAATTGTATTGAAGCGTGTCGTAGGTAAATTCTTCGCTGCCTTGTTTGAACTTTGGAAGCTTTATTTTTCCACCGTTAGAATCAAAAGTAGGGGCTGCTATTACTTTGTTAGAAAGTTGAAAATATGTGACCTCTCCGGCATCTAAAATCATGTCATCATACTTAATAGATGCTTCGCCAAACAAATGGAATTTTTTGTTTTTTACATCCATAACGGTAGAGTCCGTAGCGGTAGCTGTTACAACGGCTGTAAGCGCATCGGGTGAGATCGTAATACCTTTATTAGCTTGGGTAGTGGTATCTATTCCGGGACGGTCAGTAATGGATTTTGAAGAGTCCTTTTTATAAGTAGTGTCTGCCTTAGTATCGGTCTTTATCAAATAACTTTTTTCTTGAGCATTTAAGGTAAAAGTTAAAAAGAATGTGAAAAAGACGGCAGACAAGTGGGCGAAAAAGCGCAACCATACGTTTTTTAAAATAATTTTACGCCCTGAGTACATGCGCCGCAAAAATAATTGTTTCGTCGCTATCTTTACTTGCTTTACAATATTTTGAACAGATTTTTTGAATTATAAGAATACATGCGTTACTTAATTTTAGCCCTATTATTAGTTGGAATAAGCGTACAGCCATCATTTGCAAAAGGAAAGAAAGTTACCAAGATTGTGTTAGATGCAGGTCATGGTGGCCGTGATGGCGGTGCTAGGGGGCAGTTTTCAAATGAAAAAGATTTAACACTTGCTGTTTCATTAAGGGTGGGGAAGATGATTCAAGATAGTTTACAGGACGTACAAGTTGTTTATACCCGTACCTCTGATGTGTATCCTACTTTGCCTGAGCGACATGAGATAGCCAACCGTTCCGATGCCGATTTGTTTATATCTATTCACGTAAATGCTACAGCGGGGCGTACAGAACGCTACCAAGCCGGCACAAGACGTGTAAAGAAAGGGAAAAAATATACTACCGTTCCAGTTTACAGAACTGTACATCATCGTGAAACCTCTACTAGTGGTACTGAAACTTATGTGTTAGGATTGCATAGAAACTCCCAAAAAGAAGGTGCCATCAGCGAATTTGGTGATAATGTTACAGAAGAACAAGGCATGTTGAATATGAACGACCCACAAACTTCCATCATCATTTCTCAATACTCACAAGCTTTTCTAGGTCGCAGTGTAACACTGGCAGCGAAGATTCAAGAACAGTTTGCGCTACAAGGTCGAGTAGATTTAGGGGTAAAGCAAAAAGGATTAGAAGTACTCGCCGGCAGTGCTATGCCCGGTGTGTTGGTGGAAATTGGCTTTATTAATAACCCTTCAGAAGAAGCCTACTTAAATTCAGAATCAGGTCAACATGCTGTTGCCTTAGCTATTTTCAGAGGTATTCAAGCATATAAATGGGATGCTGAACGATAAAACGAAGAAAGTTATTTACAATGTTTGGCTAAAAGAATAATTTTTTTATACTTTAGCCGAAACATTATATCCATAAAATTTTTGTGGTTGTAATTTAGAATTGTATCTATTATCTTTAAGCACTTAATTAAAAAACATCACGCGCGAATGAAAGCACGTTTAAAATCTGTAATTCTCTCTGCGATAGGCGTTCTCTCTGCTTTTTCCATTGCTACTTATTCTTCTTGCAACTCTGATAAATGCAAGACCATCTCATGTGCCTACCAAGGTGTGTGTAATGAAGGTAAATGTATCTGTCAAAGCGGCTATGAAGGACCTCAGTGCGAAACTATAACTCGTAAGAAATTTATGGGTACTTGGGTGGTTACTGAAAATGGTTCTATTACAGATGCCTCTCAATATACTGTATCGGTAGTAGCTGGGCCTAATATGTCTGAAGTGCGAATTAAAAACTTTAGAAACTTCTTTCTTAATGATGTAAATGCATTTGTAAAGAAAGATAGTATCTACATCCCTCAGCAAGTATTGCAAGACCAAACACTCATTGGCTATGGCTGGATAGAAGATGAAAAATACTATGGTGATAATGGAAGAATCATCATCAAATACAAAGTGACTGACAACCTAAAAGGCACTACCGATGATTACGGTTATGATGGTGGTGATCCATCACTTTGGAATAAATAAATTAGAGTTAACAATTCATACTAAACTCCTCCATCTGGGGGAGTTTTTTTTCAGATAAATGCAGTGCCTCGTCCTGTGCTAATTTGAAAATTTTGCGTTCATTCAATAGCTATCATAAGAGTGATTAAAACTTTATGTCTATAAAATAATCTCCTAATTTCGTCAAGTGATTACACCTTCTTCCATTAATGAAGTTCAAAATAGAATCGACATTGTAGAAATCGTTGGGCAGTTTGTGCGTCTAAAAAAAAGAGGGGCAAACTATATCGGAAACTGTCCATTTCACTCAGAGAAAACACCGTCTTTTAGCGTATCAGCAAGCAAAGGCATCTATAAATGTTTTGGCTGTGGTAAGGCCGGAAATGCGGTCACCTTTATTCAAGAACACGAAAAACTTACTTACCCCGAAGCTATTCGGTGGCTGGCAGAATATTATAAAGTAGCTCTGGAAGAAACTACTCAAAGTCCGGAGCGAGTACAACAATATCACACCGAAGAAAGCCTACGGGTGTTAAATGATTGGGCAGCTAAATATTTTCATCAAGAGCTTTATGAAAGCGATGAAGGCAACACTATTGGCTTGTCGTACTTCAAACATAGAGGCTTTAGAAAAGAAATCATTGAACGATTTTTATTGGGTTATAATGCTGATAATGGATTGGCGCTTTATTCTCATGCTACTCAGCATGGATACACAGCAGAACTATTAGAAAAAGCAGGCTTGGTTAAAAATCGAAATGGGCAATATTTTGATACCTATCGAGGGCGAGTGATTTTCCCGATACAAAACATGACGGGACGAGTGTTGGGATTTGGTGCAAGAATATTGAAGAGCAATGATAAAGCGCCTAAGTACATCAACTCGCCTGAAAACGAATTGTACATAAAGAGCAAAGTTCTCTATGGCATGTTTCAATCAAGGAAAGCAATCGTAAAAGAAGATGAATGTTTTCTTGTAGAAGGTTATACAGATGTTATATCCCTACATCAAGGAGGAGTTGAAAATGTATTGGCAAGTAGTGGCACTTCGCTTACTGAAGACCAATTACGACTGATAGGTCAACTCACAAAAAACCTTACAATTCTTTATGATGGAGATGCTGCGGGCATAAAAGCCGCTTTACGAGGATTGGACATGGCCTTGTCACAAAGCTTTCAAGTTAAGCTCGTATTACTACCCGAAGGTGAAGACCCCGATAGCTTTATTCAAAATAAAGGGGCATCGTTATTCCATGAATATGTAAAAGCCAATAAGCAAGATATCATCAACTTTAGGCTGGAAGTAGGGCTTAAAGAAATAGGAAATGACCCGGTTGCAAAATCTAAATTGATTAATGAAATCGCTGAAAGCATTTCCAAAATCAATAAGGCAGAAGACTTTTCGTTACAACATTATTACATCAAAGAAACCATTCAAAAGCTAGACCTAGATGAAGCCGCTATGGTGAACTTGGTGAATAAATATATTCGGGAGCGCATAGAACAAGAACAGCGACAGAAAGGAAAGCCAACCATTCCTACTCCTACCAACGAAGAAGTATTTGAAGAATTTCCACAAACAATAAATACCCCTTCCGCACAAGATGAAAAAGACTGGGAGTTGATGCGTATATTATTGGCTCATGGTAATAAACCTATTGAAGGATTCTTGCATGTGGCAGATATGATCAACCAATGTATTGACCAAGGGTTTTTGGAAAATTCTATTGTTCAATCTGTCTTCAAAGAATATTATCAATACTATGAACAAACGGGCATCTTGTTATCCGAAACCCATTTCATTAATCACCCTGATGCTACTCTACGGACTATGATAGCTGCAAAAGTGCATCCCAACAATGAAATCAGCCATAATTGGAGCGCTATTTATGGTATCGAAACTTTGAACGGAGAAGAGAATTATATCAACGAAGTAGAAAGTGCCATCTCTTATTTCGACTTGAAGAATATTTTGAAGATGCAAGATGAGATGACACGACTTTTAGAAAAAGAAACGGATGTGAATACCATCACCAAATTGCAAATGAAGTTTATGAAATTGAGACTGGATGAACGTGAGATTGTAAAGAAGTATGGAACCACCGTTTATAAACACCTTAAAAAAAGATAATGGCACGTATCCTCGCATTAGATTATGGGAAGAAACGTACAGGAATAGCTGTTACAGACCCTTTGCAAATAATTGCTACTGCCTTAGAAACGGTTGCTACTGACGAATTGATAGGCTATCTGAAAAAATATTTTGCGTCAGAATCGGTAGAAAAAGTAGTAATAGGCTATCCTTTAAATTTTGATGATTCACCTACTCATGCTACCCCTCTCGTAGATAAATTTATTGCTAAGTTTAGCCACGTTTTTCCACAACTTCCTATTGTGACTTGGGATGAACGACTCACTTCAAAAATGGCTGCACAAACTATAGCACAACTTGGGCTTAGCAAAAAACAAAGAGAAAATAAAGCATTGCTTGATTCTATAAGCGCAACCATTATTTTACAAGAGTATTTGGAAGCACATCCAACTTCATTATCTTAAATCCCTCTGTGGACATTATCTTTACACCCTAAATTTTTAAAATGATACTACCTGTAGTGGCTTATGGACATCCGATGTTAAGAAAAATCTGTGATAATATCACCGCATCTTACCCTGAACTAAAGAAGTTGATAGCTGATATGTGGGAAACAATGTATCATACCAATGGTGTGGGAATTGCTGCACCACAAGTCAATAAAAACATTCGACTTTTTGTAGTAGATACCGAGCAAATAGTAGAGAATTTTGATGAGGAAGACAAACGACTTTATCCTAACGAAAAGCCCGTTAAGCAAGTTTTTATCAATGCAGAAATAATAGAGGAAGGAGGCACTCCTTGGAGCTATAATGAAGGTTGTCTTAGTATTCCTAAAGTACGTGAAGACATTCGCAGATATGAAAAACTAACCCTACATTATTGGGATGAAAACTTTAAAGAACATCAACGAGAATTCGATGGTATCACTGCAAGAGTCATCCTGCATGAATATGACCATATAGAAGGAAAGCTGTTCATTGACTATCTATCTCCTTTAAAAAAACGATTACTGAAAAAGAAACTAGATGATATCAGCAAAGGAAAGGTGCGTGTAGATTATAGAATGGTTTTGCCTAAATAATAATGGCAATGCTATACGGCCATTAAGCTACATCCCCTTAATGCAGTATTGTCCATCCTACCTATGACTTCAAAATTTCCGTTTGGATAAATTCTACCAAGGTCTTCTGTGGCAATAAACGAACAAGAGTGTAGATTGGCTAAGTCGATGATGTTTAGCACACCAACTCCATGTTGTTTTACCTCTAATGGATCGTTGATATCTCTTATAAATACCTTTAAGCTATTGGTTGGTTGAAAGACCCCATCCTTTAATGCATAAGCTTGCGATAATAATTCCGTCATACCATACTCAGAATGTATATCCGCTAACTGCCATTGTGTTTTTAAAATTGCATGTACTTCTTCTCTTGTCAATTCTTTACCTCTACCTTTCATACCGCCGGTTTCCATTACTAGAGTATGCTTTAGTTTGAAGGGAAATTGTGTTGCAAAATCTAAAAGTGCAAAGGTGACACCCAGCAGCAGCGTCTTTTGTCCATTAGCTTCCAAGTTCTTTAATACAGTTGCCAACAGTTGCCATTCATTAAGGTAAAAACCATTATGAGGTTGTTGACTATGTTCCATAAACACCTTCGACATAAAAACTAATGAAGCATTTTTGCGTTCCAAATAAGAAGGTAATAAAGCTAGAATCGTATAATCTTCCACTGCACCATAATACTGACGAAATCCATGAATTAAAGATTGTCTATACAACTCTTCATCTATTATATAATGTTTGGAAGTTTGCTCGCCTGTAGTACCACTGCTTTGAAAAAATAATTCCGGAAGCTCATTGCCGCAAAGAACCGTATGTGTTTTGAAAAAAGATATGGGTAGAAATGGAATTTTGTCTAGTTGGTTGATAGCGGCTACATCTGTATTTAAGAGTTGAACATAATTTCTATACAACTCATTTTTTTCATATTGAAATTGAAAAATCTCAAGGGCAGTTTCTTCAAAATTTGCTTCGTTTATCGAGTGGATATATCCTTGTTTTATCTTCATCTAATCGTTGAGGTTCTTTGCGTAACTTTGAAACATATATGAATCAAAAAATAATGCTGGTCCTTTTTGCTGCGCTTTTAATGGGGGCTTGTAAAAAAAAGGATGCCACCAATAAGGTACCTTCTATTAAGTTGATATAAGCTACTGATAGTGTTACTTCAGGAAGCAGTAAAGATACAGTAAAGATTAGTTTTGAGTTTGAAGATGGCGATGCTGATATTGTAACTGATGGCAAGACCATCAATATTTTTGTAACCAATACAAGAGATACGAATAAGTTTAATTATCCTTTTCCTTATATAGACGATGCATTCAAAGACCCTACTGTAGGGTTTAAAGGAACCTGTATCGTACGTATTCCAGCTGCTTTTATCTTAATAGACGACCCCAATGTGCAGAAAGACTCTACTCAGTTTATGGTGAAAATTAAAGATGCTGCTAATCATTTTAGTAATGAGATAATTACGCCCAAAGTATTTCTGTTAAAATAAGTTCAAATTATACTTGGGGTATTATGAGGTGCCAAATATTTTATTCATTTTTAAAGTTTTATTGAATTTCTCTTTTATGAAAATTAGGTTGTTGTTGTTATCATTAGCTACGTTCACTTCGTCCTTGTTTGCTCATGAGCATCATAGTGGTGATTATGATATATCCGTATATCGAAACTATAAAGACTTTCCCGTTTCCAAACGACTGGATTTACAAAATTTGAAAACTAAAGTAAATGCAGTTTTCCCTAAAGCCTATACAAGTTTTGATAAACTTAATGGAAAGTTTACTGCTATTTACGGAAAGAGTTTTCAAGTGCCGGGAGCAACAATAGAACGTAAGATAGATTACTGTTTCAAAAATCAATTGAGCCAATTAGGGGTTCAAAAAAATGATTGGGTGAAATCGCAAGAAACGAATCCAGGATTTGCACAGTTGGTGCATTACAAACAAATATTGAACAATCATGAAGTGGTTTTTTCTCGTTTGAGTTTTAA
>CALMXV010000508.1 GCA_937871155.1 uncultured Taibaiella sp.
TATAGACTGGGCAGGTATCTCCGCAGATGAGGTGGCGCAAGGCAACCAAGCTGTATATATCTTTTTGATATGCCTTGGATTTGTGTATTTGATTCTAGCAGCACAATACGAGAGTTTTATTTTGCCATTGTCTGTTATCCTTTCTTTGCCAACCGGTATTTTCGGCGCCTTCTTTTTATTAAAACTATTTGGGCTGGAAAATAATATCTACGCTCAAGTTGCGATGGTAATGCTCATTGGCTTACTCGGAAAAAATGCCGTGTTGATAGTAGAGTTTGCCGCCCATCGACACAGTAAAGGTTTAAGTATTTATGATGCAGCAGTGGAAGGGGCTAAAGCTAGGTTCCGACCAATTTTGATGACTTCATTTGCGTTCATTGCAGGGCTTATTCCATTAGTGTTTGCAACGGGACCCGGTAAAATTGGAAATAGAACGATTGGTACGGCGGCAGCAGGTGGCATGTTGTTAGGTACCGTTTTAGGTATCATCATTATTCCTGGCTTGTATTACATTTTTGCTACCATAGCCTCTAAGCATAAACTGATAAAAGAAGAAGAAGATAATCCCTTAACAGAAGAAATAGACAATCATGAATAAGCCAATAGCAATAATAAAAATCATCACCATAGGTAGCAGCTTGTTAGTAGCAAGCTGCCAATTACCTAAAGTAATTGAATCATCATCACAACTAGTAATACCCGATAAGTTTCAACAAAAAGAGGATACCAACTCAATAATAACTATCAATTGGAGGCAGTATTTTAAAGATCCACTTCTGGTTCAGTTGATAGATACTGCTCTTGCCAATAATCAAGAACTCAATAAAACATTGCAAGAAATTGAGATTGCTAGAAATGAAGTACGAATTCGTAAAGGAGCCATACTACCAACAGTAGGTATAGCAGCCAATGCCGGCGTAGAAAAAGTAGGACGCTATACCAGCCAAGGTGCAGGTGATGCCTCTACGGATATAAAGCCGGGTAAAGCAATGCCGGACCCATTAGGCGATTTTGGG
>CALMXV010000509.1 GCA_937871155.1 uncultured Taibaiella sp.
AAGTTCAACTTTTTTCATTAATAACGAAATCCTTGGGAAAAAATAGAGGCGTAAGATACTTAGTTTTTCAAACTATTATGATGAGAATTTAAAACATGACAATAACACTTTCTCAATGAAGAAATTCAAGCAATTGATAAAAATTAATGCTAAGAACTTACTTTATTCATTTGCTTTCATCAACTCGATCCTAAGGGATTGTACGGAAGCTGCATCTATAAAGTTGTTTGTATAGCTTTCAGTAGTAGTAACAAAATTCGGATGTTTAAATTTCATTGTAGAAGGGATGTGTCTTCTTAAAGATGCATGAAATTCGTTACAACCGGTTTCTTTTGCCAAGGTCAAAATCGTATCCTTTCTAACACCGCTTCCCGGCATAATAATAATACGACCATTTGCCGTTTCGTGTAATTGTTTTATCAATTCAATGCCTAGTATAGCTTGTGGATACTGCCCTGAGGTCAAAATTCGCTCACATCCTAATTCAATTATAGCTTCCAAAGCTTTGAACGGTTCATGACATCTATCAAAGGCGCGGTGAAATGTGACAGACATTGGATGAGCCAATGATACTAACGCTTCCATTCGTTTTGAATCTACTGCACCATCTTGAAGTAACATGCCCACAACAATTCCCTTACAGCCTAGTTGCTTACATTGAAGAATATCTTTTTTCATGCAATCAAACTCCTCATCTGAATATAAGAAGTCCCCTCCACGAGGACGAATAATTGGGAAAATAGGAATTTCAAACTTCTCCATACATAAAGCTATGGTACCGTAAGAAGGGGTGGTACCACCTTCCACCAAATTTGCACAAAGTTCTATTCTATCAGCTCCACCTTTCACCGCTGCAGATGTAGTGCTAAAGTCACTGGTAGCAATTTCAATTATAAAATTTTTGGGTGGGTGCATGATTAAGAAAAATGACTTTTAGCAGCAATCAATTCATTGAAAGTAGGGGTGGTAACAGCAAAGCTAAAGCCTTTCTGTAGCGCATAAGCTCCATATTGACCGTCTTTACTTATAGCAATAAACGCTACTTGTATTTCTTTTGCTTTTTCTTTTTTAATTGATGCAATTCTTTCAATAATTTTTTTACAAGCTGCTTCAGGCGAAAGACCCGCTCGCATGGCTTCTACTACAGCACTAGAGCCGGCTACTCTTATCACATCTTCTCCTTGTCCAGTAGCCGTGCAAGCTCCTACTTCGTTATCTACATACAAACCCGCACCTATAATTGGTGAGTCACCTACACGACCACGCATCTTAAAGCCTAAACCACTAGTGGTACAGCTTCCACTTAGGTTTTGATATTGGTCCATTGCTATCATACCAATCGTGTCATGATTATATTCATTGCCCCTATTTTCAATATTTACTTTGGGATGGTACTCTGATTTTTTTAGCCATTTTTGGTAGGCCTTTTTAGCATCTTCAGAAAGCTGCTGTGGCTCTAAGGTGAAGCCTTCAGAAAGTGCAAATTGTTGCGCCCCTTTCCCAACCAGCAAAACATGAGGTGTTTTTTCCATCACTCTTCTTGCAACGGCTATAGGATGTTTAATTCGCTCTAATGCGGCTACACCACCACAGTTAAATTGACTATCCATTATGCAAGCGTCTAGTGTCACAATGCCTTCTCTATCCGGATTGCCCCCTAACCCTACACAGCAATTTTGAGAAGCTTCTATTACCATTACACCTTTTTCCACTGCATCTAATGCACTACCATTACTGTTCAAGGTAGCCCATGCTGCTTTGTTAGCTGCTACTCCTACATCCCAAGTAGAAAGTACAATAGGTGGTTTTGGTTTTGCTTTTACTTTATCTACAAGAAATGATGAAGCCGGCAAAGGGATAAGACTTGCCAACGAACTATAGGTTGATGCTTTTATGAATTTTCTTCTATTGTACATATTGGGATAGATTTAAAGCAATGAAAAGGAAATAATAAATAACCGGTTTTATTAAGTTGTTGCTTGAAAATATTGTTGCAAACATTCGTTTTCTTTCGCTCGCATTAAAGCATGGTCCTTGGTAGATTTATCTTTAAACCCACACAGATGCAAGACACCATGAAATATGACCCGATGCAATTCTTCATTATAGGAAGTGTTGAATTTTACGGCGTTTTCGTGAATACGCTCAATGCTGATATATATTTCTCCAAGCATTTTTTTGGGAGATTCGCTGAGGTCAAAAGTTATTATATCGGTAAGCGTATCATGTTGTAAGTAATCTTTATTGATTTGAAGTAAGTGGGCATCCGAACAAAAAATAAAATTTAATGACACACTAGTTACCTCCTGCAAATGGCTTTTGACCGTTGCGAATAGAAAATTAGAAAGCTTTTTTTTCTCTTTGAGTTTTGCGGGTACTTCTTGCTCGTAATAGTGAATGGCCATATTTTAATATTTTGTTTTTAAGCGCGTAAGATTTCTTGATTAAATTTACATCGTGAAGCATCAAGAAAACGAAATTATCCAACTTTCTCATTTACCCAAAGGGAAAAGAGCCATCATCCACAATCATGCTGAAAGCGATTTTGAATTGACCTTGTTAGAAATGGGTTGTATTCCGGGCGAACCAGTATTGGTAGAGATGGTTGCTCCACTCGGCGATCCATTAGCCATAAAAATTGCAGGATATTATTTGAGCATTCGGAAAACAGAAGCAGAAAAAATAATGGTGACGGTAAGTGCCGTCGAAGCATAAACATTAATCAACGTAAGTAGAATTTCAGGAATTGTATCATGCATATTGGACTTTATTTCGGTAGTTTCAATCCCATTCATATTGGTCATTTAATAGTAGCGAATCACATGGTGGAGCATAGTGATATAGATAAGGTTTGGTTTGTAGTTTCTCCACACAACCCATTGAAGGATGCTGGAAGCTTGTTGAATGAATACGACCGGTTGCATTTAGTTGAAGCTGCTATTGCAGGGAATCAAAAATTCAGAGCAAGTAATGTAGAGTTTCACTTACCTAAGCCATCGTTTACCATTGATACATTGACCTATTTAAAGGAACGATTCCCATTAGAAAAATTTACGGTTATCGTTGGTTCGGATAGTTTTCAAAATATACATCGTTGGAAAAATTTTGAGGCATTAGTAAAAGACTATTCATTCTTAGTATATCTGCGTCCGGGCTTTCCTATAACACAAACGCATGGCGCCAATGTGGTCGTTATGAATGCTCCATTATTAGAAATATCATCCACTTTTATTCGTAAGCTTATTAAGGAAAATAAATCTATCAAATATTTATTACCGGAAGCGGTAGAAAACTATATTTTGCAAAACAAATACTATAAATAAATGTTGGTTTTATTGGCATGATTTTTCGTACTTTTCACTTGTAAAATATTTTCTACCACCCAATTAAAACATCAGTTATGGCAAACACAGGAAAAACAGTTGCCACCCTTCTTATCGGGGCAGCTATAGGCGCAGCAGTAGGCTATGTATTAGCTACAGACAAAGACACACGTAAAGAAAATTTTGACAGAATCAAAGAGCGTATTAATGAGCTGAAGAACAAGCTTGGCAAAAAACTTCCTCAAGATTTGGAAGAAGAAATTTTTAACGCTTAGTCTATATTCATGTTTGATTTTATCAGTCAGTGGAAAAATAAAATAACTCAAAATATAGAGTTAAGGTTAGAGTTGTTGAAGCTTGACTTCATACAACGCACTTCGAGTATTCTGAGTTATTTTATCTTCACTTTTATTTGCCTAC
>CALMXV010000510.1 GCA_937871155.1 uncultured Taibaiella sp.
TGTATCGGAAAGTAAGAAGTAGAAACGGGTAATAATTCAAATAATAGAACCTCTTGTTGTCCATTCAAATACATTCCTCATTGAAATTATGTATCTAAACCAATAGCGATTGAATGGAATGAAGATAAAAACAAAAGCCGCCAAAAATGGCAGCTTTGTATAAACAATTCGCAAGTGTTTATGAGTAAAAACTTTTAGAAGTTTCTAGAACCGTTTGGTTGGTAATTATAGTTGAATTTGTATTTGATTTGAGTAGGCATCGTTGGAGGGGTAACAACGGCACCTGAATCATTTACCGGTAAAGCTTCTAAGATTTCCATTTTAGCATAGTTGCCTTCTGCTGTTTTAAATACGAAAGTTTTACCTGCTATAGGAGCAAATGAATGTGTTGTCGCATTATAGATATACCAGCTACTTCCTTTCACGGCAAGCTTAGTAGCAGTTGTATCGTAAGCATATCCGGTTTCTGGAGCTGAAGTAATGGTACTAAATGGAATGTCTAGAATCTGAACACCTGCATTTCCTACGCCACTAGCATTACTGTTGATGCGCATAGTAGTAAAGGCTATAGAAAAATCCCAGTTCTTAAGAGTAGAGTCAATAGTTTTTACTTCAGTGTCTGTTGCAAAGTTAAAACCTACTTTTTGACCAGGTACTGGTGCAACTTTTGTAGTAATGTAAGCTGTTTTAGTGCTTGTAGGTTGTGGGGTAATCGGATCATCTCCTTTGTCGCAAGATGCAGCAAATAAAGCCATTGCTGATAGTAAACTGATGGTTACTTTTTTCATGGTTGTTTAAAAATTAAAATTTATGGTGTTGAATATTGAATACTTAAAAAGAAGTTTCGACCTGGTGATACGGGTAGGTTGATAGCATCCGTATAATTGAAAAAATTATTGATGCCTCCTTGTACTTTCCAATGTTGGTTGAGTTTATATCCTGTAGTGAGATTAAGCTGTACATAACCGTTAGCAAATTCCTTATCCATATTAGCAAAGCCGTTGCCGTCTATATCGGTTACTCCCCATTTGCTTCTATAACTAGCAAATACGCTACCTGTGATTTTATGCTCTGGTGCGTCATACGTCACTCGTAGGTTGGCCATGTGTTTGCTTCTATTGAGCAATCCTGAGTAGTCCGATAAATACATTCTTTTTGCTCCTTCGTTAGGGGCTTCTCTCCCATACACTTTCCCGTTCAGTACATTTTTGAGAATATCTATATCTGCAGTAAATAGATATTGATACCCTCCTTGTATTTTCCAGTTGTTGTGAAGCTGATAACAAAGGTTGAGCTCAGCACCGGCGGTCATCGCTTTTGCAATATTCACATAGCTGAAAACTTGAGTGCCGTTGTTATTTATAGCTACTGGAATGTAATTGATAAGTTGGTTGATACGATTGTAAAATAAGTTTACATCTCCAGAGAGTTTTTGAAAGTCATTATATCGTGCACCTAGATTAAAACCATTAGAAGTTTCCGGTTTCAATTCTTTAATAGAAAAGGCTTCAGGTAATATGTCTCCAATAATACCGGCTGCTTTTTGTTGTTCTAGCTTCTCCATCGAAAACTCTGATGCTCCATAGATAGCATATCCGGATGCGGCATTGTTGATAAAATCAAGATAAAGTTGACGAAAATCCGGAGCCTTAAAGCCAGAACCATAAGAAGCGTTAATTGCCCACTTGGAAGATAATTTATAAAGTATAGCTAGCTTAGGGCTAACATGACCTGCATAAGCACTACTATGGTCATATCGAACTCCGCCAATTACTTGCCATTGGTCATTTACCTCATATTCATCTTGTAGGTAGGCATAGTAAAGGTGTTGGGTTTTAATACCGGAATATCTATTGGTGGAAGCAGTTTGATTAATATAACCTCCACCTACTATCATTTGATGTTGGTCGTTTAGTTGATAGTCGGTTTGGTTTTCTGCTCTTATAAAGCTTTGTTTGAAATAATCGCTATAATAATTTTTGCCATTGTGTAGGCTATCTAAATTCTGTTCAAAGCCATACCAGCTGCCTTGTAAGCGTAAAGTAGTTTTTAGCTTTTGAGAAAAATAGTGTTTAAGTGTTGGATGGAGATTAATGCTATTCATTAAACTATTACCGGTTATATTTATGTCCTTACTCCCAATAGCATAGGCACTTTTATGGTTCCCCAAATCATACCTTCCATTCAATAGGAGTATCGTTTTATTGGTTAGCTGATGTTTCGTTCTTATTTGCCCTGTATAATTATAATGAGGGTTCACTGTTTTTTCCTTTGAGCTTGGGTCAAGGTCGTAGCCTTGAGAACTACTTCTATTTACATAGCCATAGTAGCTTGATTTCTTGTATTGATAGCCACCTTGAAGGCTGCCATCTATTAATTGATAAGAGCCATAGCGTAAGTTTGCTTGTAGTTTGTTGCCTATATTTTCTTCAGTAATAAGATTGATAACTCCACCCATCGCCTCACTACCATATAAGCATGAAGAAGGGCCTTTTACTATTTCAATTTTCTTGACATTGCCTAAGGCAAAGCGCGAAAGGTCTAGCACTCCACCTTGCCGACCTATCATGGGTTCACCATCTACTAGTACAAGAGTGTAGTCTGCTGATAGCCCTTGAAGTTGTATGCCATTCCCAAAAATTCCACCACCGATTGCCATACTTCCAGAGCCTGAGTTCACCACCATGCCTGTTTGTTGTTGTAGGATATCATCGAGTCGCAGCGCTCCACTTGCTTCGATAGCTTTCTTTGAAATCAAAGTCACCGGTACCGCAGCATTACCCATTTTTCGTTCTGTACGTGTAGCAGTTACCACCGTTTCTTCGATTACATGACTCCTTTTAGAAGAGTCAGTTTCTGCTAAAACAGGAGATGTAGCAAGTAATAATAAAGAAATTAGAACGTGCATCTTCATTTCAGGGTGCAAAGTAAAATGATGTATTGGGCTAAGTGTCATTATAAAGTCATAATAAAAACAACATTCGTATGATTGTCGTCATATTCTAAGCCATTTCTACTATTAGCTTTGATTGATAGGAGGTTTGTTTTTTAGGTTTTTTCTTTTTGAGTTTATTAATCCAAATTATAGTCCCGGTAATGGGTAAGCTGGTACCAATAAGACAAGCAATAAACCAAATAATTTTTGATGAAGTACCACTTAGGTCTCCTACATGTAGTGACTTAATGGTTTCAGCAATTTTTTGATTCAAGGGCTTATCTGTAAAACGATCGACCTTCAATATTTTACCGGTATATTGGTCAATCTGCATTTTATCTGATGCAGACCATGCAAAAAATCCTGTTTGATATTTGTTGACACCAAAATTTCCTAGGCTATCATTAGGTAAGCTAATACGAAGGTTGCCATCATTAG
>CALMXV010000511.1 GCA_937871155.1 uncultured Taibaiella sp.
ATAAGAGGTGTTGGTCTTAAAATATTAATTGTTTATCTTTAAAAAAATCATCATTATGGCATCATTTCATCGACTTTTTGATTGTATAGAGGTGCAAGCGGCCGCACCCAAATCGGACTTGTTAGCCGGTAAAGTAAATGGTGTTTACAGTCCGTTATCCACTCAAGAAGTACATCTACAAATCAATCAGCTAGCTGCAGGGTTGATGGATAAGGGTATCTCTCCCAACGATGGTACTACAGAAGGAAGAGATAAAATAGGCATCTTAAGTAATAGCCGCCCCGAATGGTTGATAACAGACCTAGCCGTGCAAAGTATTGGTGCTATTTTAGTGCCTTTATATCCTAATGTGACGATACAGGATTTGATTCAAATATTTCAAGAAGCAGAGGTAAAAGGATGCTTTGTGAATACCAAAGAACTTTACCAAGCTATCATGGCTGTAAAAGATCAAATTCCTTCCTTGCAATGGGTATATACTTTTGAAAAAGATGCCTCAGCACCACATTGGGATACTTGTAAGAAGAAGGAGGTCTCTACTGAAGACTTAGCAAAAATTCAACAAAATAAAATCCAAACTAAAGAAACAGATATTGCTACTATCATCTACACTTCAGGAACTACTGGCAAGCCCAAAGGGGTGATGTTAAGTCATAAAAATATTGTAAGTAACTTGAATGATGTGCGTGGAGTTATAGAAGGTGTAGGCTTTGAGGAACGAAAGGCATTAAGCTTTCTTCCACTTAATCACATACTCGAAAAAATGGTGTCTTATGTCTATCTCTATTATGGCTTTTCCATATACTATGCAGAAAGCATGGAGACGATTGGGGTAAATTTGAAAGAAGCAAAACCCACCATTTTTGTTACCGTACCTAGATTGCTAGAAAAAGTATATGAAAAAATAATGGCTACAGGCAGTCAGCTAAAAGGTATAAAGAAAGCATTATTCTTTTGGGCAGTTGGGATAGGTAAACGTTTTGAAATAGGTAAAGACCTTGGATGGTGGTATAACACACAACTTAAACTAGCCAATAAACTCATTTTTAGTAAATGGCGTGAGGCTTTGGGAGGTAATGTACGAGCCATTGTTGTAGGAGGGGCTGCATGCCAACCTAGGCTGGTGAAGATTTTCACCTCAGCCGGCATTACGATAATGGAAGGATATGGCTTAACAGAGACCTCACCGGTATTAGCGGTAAATCATTACGAAGAAGAAAACAGATGTGCCGGTACCGTAGGGCCTATCATCCCCAATGTGCAGGTGAAAATAGCTGAGGATGGTGAAATACTTTGTAAAGGCGACAATATCATGGTAGGATATTATAAACAACCGGAAGCTACTGCAGCAACTTTTATTGATGGCTGGTTTGCTACCGGAGACATTGGTGAAATGGTAGAGGGCAAATTCTTAAAAATTACTGACCGTAAAAAAGAGTTATTCAAAACAAGTGGTGGTAAGTATGTCGCTCCTCAACAAATAGAAAACAAGCTGAAAGAAAGTAAGTATATAGAACAAGTGATGATTATAGGCG
>CALMXV010000512.1 GCA_937871155.1 uncultured Taibaiella sp.
CTAACCATTTTTCATGTTAATTGGATAAATAGTGATTGATATCACCACTAAAATGCAAATAACTAAACGCTAGTAGTATTTTTAATATTATAAATCATTATTTTTGCGCTCAATTTAAAATCAGTTAATGCAAAAAAGACCGAAAGGTAAACCCCAGTTTAGACCAAGAATTAAAGAAAGAGAGCATAATATCAATGAAGATGTAACTGCTCTTGAAGTGCGTTTAATACTTGATGGCGCAGAGCCGGTAGTAATGAAAACCGCTGATGCGTTGCGTATGGCGAAAGAAAAAGAAGTGGATTTAGTTGAAATTTCTCCTAACGCCGTACCTCCAGTTTGTAGGCTTATAGACTATAACAAGTTTCTTTACGAAAAAAAGAAAAAAGATAAAGAGCAGAAAGCCAAATCCAAACAATCAGAGATTAAAGAAATTCGTTTTACACCTAATACGGATGAACATGATTTTGATTTCAAATCAAAACATGCCGAAAAATTTTTGATAGAAGGAGATAAAGTAAAATGCTATGTTCAGTTTAAAGGACGTGCCATCATGTTCCAAGAACGTGGTGAATTGCTGTTGCTAAAGTTTGCAGAGCGCCTAGCAGAAGTAGGAAGTTTAGAATCGATGCCGAAAATGGAAGGACGACGAATGATTGCAATCTTCACTCCTAAAAAGAAGAAATAGAAACGGATAAAACAATACTTAATTGTCGAGCTAAAAAAAGCTCGACTTTTTTTTTAAAAGAATATTTTTTTTTCTGAATTTAATTATCTTTACGCCAGTTTTCATAGTGATAGGGTTTATAGGGGGCCGGTCTTTCTAGACTGGCCTTTTTTATTTTTTTATATTTTTACCTAGTCAACACAATATTCCAACATGAAAAAGCTAAGGTTCCTACTTTTCATCTTTCTTTCTGTAAGTGTAATTAAAATAAATGCTCAACCATTGGCAGCCTATGTGAATTTGCAAAATCAGGTCATGGTTTGGGATAATGGAATGCTTAGAAAAGTAGATTATTTACTACCCTTAGAAATGAAGACCGGAAGGACTTGCATCCCTTATATTGACAATTCTCGTTCTTTTAAAATATACTATGGAGGTGGTGTAAAACCCATCAATGTTGGATTTACCAGAGAGTTTCAAGTAACCGATAATATCGTTACTTATATGAATGCCTCTTCGCTAAATGTTTTTGAAAAAGGAACCATCAAGAACCTAAGTACTATAGTAGATCAATACTATGTTGGTGATAGTGTGGTTTTGTATCATGATAATTTACGAAGAGAATATAAAGCCTACTATAACGGGAACTTGTATCCCATCGAAAATTTCTTAGCGGGTACAGCCGTAGGGGGTGCCAAAGTATCCGATAATATCATTGCTTATACCAACTATGCCAACCAATTCAGAATTTTCTTTCATGGGCAATTGATTCAACAAGAAGATTATCCCGTTAGCAATTTTTCGGTGGGAAGAAATACGGTAGCTTATGTGGATATGAATAGGACCTTTAAGGTTTTCCATAACGGGAAAACTACCACTATAGAAGATTTCCCTCCAGATAATTTTATGGTAGGAGATAATGTGGTGGCTTATACCTCAAATGATGGTTATTTTAAGGTTTTTTATGAAGACAGTGTTCGAGTATTAGGATTCTTCCGACCCAATTATAAAGTGGGTGATTATGTAGTGGCTTACCAAGATGGGAGTGGCTATTTCCGTACATTTTATAAAGGAGAAATCACCAATTTAGAAAGCTATTATCCCCAAAATTATACCGTACAATACAACTCTGTAGCTTATGTGAATCAAGCCGGAATGTTACGCTTGTTTTCTGAAGGTGAGCTTTATGATGTCACCAATGCTCAAGTAGAAAATTGGGAATTGAATTATGATGTGATTAAGTACCAAATAGGAGCCAGTCTCTTTAAGATATATTATAGAGGCGAAGAGTATTAAAATGCCAACCATCTAGCCAACCTGCAACTACGCACTATCTTTGGAGAATAAGTCCAATCTTTTAGGGGGCTTAAACCTAGTTTTACTAAATACTAAAATAATAATTACAACATGAATCATATTGAGGTGACCATACCTTGTCAAGAGGAACAAAGAGAGATTTTGATTGCTTTATTAGCGGATATGGGCTATGAAGGATTTGAAGAAAAAGAGGATAGTTTGCTCGCCTATATAGCTGAAGAGAATTATGAGAATACATCTTTGACCCATTTATTACAGCCAATGCAACTACAAGCTAGTACTGCTTCTGTGGCAACCAAAAATTGGAACGAAGAATGGGAGCGAAACTTTCAGCCGGTAGTAGTAGATGGGTTTTGTACGGTCAGAGCTGACTTTCACGAACCGAATCCATCAACACCATACGAAATCATCATTATGCCTAAGATGACTTTTGGTACGGGTCATCATGCCACCACTCAATTGATGATGGAGGCAATGCAATCGCTAGCTATTAAAAATAAATCTGTATTAGACTTCGGTACCGGAACTGGCATCTTAGCCATCTTAGCAGCTATGTTAGGTGCCCAAGCCATTACCGGTGTTGAGAATGAACAATGGTCTTGTGAAAACGCGGTCTATAATGCTTCAAGAAATAATATTGAAAACTTCCAAGTGTTTTTTGGTTCACTAGAGCAAGTTGAGGGGCAGCATTTTGACATCATCTTAGCCAATATCAATCGACATATCTTACTTCAATACATGGAGAGAATGGCAAAATTACTCACTCCTGGTGGGCAACTCTTGATGAGCGGTATTTTAATAGAAGATGAGACCATCGTGAGCGAAGCCGCTGTTCAAGTTGGGTTAAGTCTTCAAAAAGTAGCTACAAAAAATAATTGGATGTTGATTCATTGTAAGAAAGACTAGAGAAAAAAGTAAAAAGCTTAAGTGCATTATAAAATCACCTATTAATTATGAAAGTGCAACAAACAATCCTTGTTTCCGGTGCTGCAGGTAATCTTGGACAAGCCGTTGTCAATTGTTTTTTAGCAGCTAATTGGCAAGTTGTAGGATTGGTACATAAGAAGAAAGAAAGAGAGGCATTAGAACGCTATGAAGAGTATGTTATAAATCTCAATGATGAATCAACTACACAAGAAGTTGTAGCAACTATCCTCGAAAAATATCAACAGATTGATGCAGTTGTTCTCACGGCTGGAGGCTTCAATTTCGGAGTTATCGAAACAACAACATCAGATCAATTGTTGTCACTATATCAATTAAATTTTCTGACAGCCTATAATTTAGTTAAGCCTCTTTTAGCTCATTTTAAACAACAAACTCGTGGAAAAATTTTCTTCATAGGATCTTTACAAGGACAAAAAACATCACAAGGAACAGAAGTAGTTGCTTATGCCTTATCGAAATCTTTATTGTTTCAACTTTCGAATATTATCAATGCCGAAAATGCAAATGAAAGGATACAATCCTATGTAGTTGTCCCCACCATTATTGACACTCCTCAGAATAGAGCTGCAATGCCTGCTGCTGATTTTACTCAATGGCAAAGTCCCGAAAATATAGCTTCGATTATTTATCGATACACATTAAATGATAGTACCACTCCTGATAAAATACTTGAGGTTGCTAAGCTGTCACATAGTGTATAAGTAACTTTATCCTTAGGCCTATCTTGGACATTGGTTCTAAAATCCTTAATTTAGAATATTAATTGTGGGTAAGTATAACAGCTCCTACAAAAGTATCTCATAGAAATTCTAACAAGTTACAGGTACTATATTTCAATTGAAAATAGAATTAATTAGGTGAAAAAACCGTGTGAGTAACAAGGTTGACAATGAAATTTAGATGAAAAGTATTCACTTCAAATAACGATTAAAGTATGAAATGGAAAAGTATGGTTATTTATAAATCGGTTTTAATAGCCGTAATGATTTGTAGCATCTCCAGCTGCAATATAAAAGAGCGTGAACAAGCAATTGCTACAAAGGAACAGGAACTGACATTAAGAGAACAACAACTCTCACTAAGAGAACAAGACTTAACTTCAAGAGAAGGAAAACTCCAACAAGCGATGCACTTAATGGATAGTGCTCAAAATGTAAAAGATAGCATTGGTGTATATAACGAATCGTTGGTAGGTAGCTGGAATGTAAAAATGCTATGTACTGAAACCAATTGTGTAGGTTCTGCCTTGGGAGATGTGAAAGTAGAAAAATG
>CALMXV010000513.1 GCA_937871155.1 uncultured Taibaiella sp.
GTATGTACAACAAACTTTCCCTTCGGTAAAAACCTTGTATATCCCTTTCAACAAAGGTTTTTCGAATGGCTATCATGAAGCTTTGCTTCAAATACAAGCTAAGTATTATGTGCTATTAAGCGCCGATTTTGAAGTGACTACCAATTGGTATTCACCGTTGATTTATGCTATGCAGCAGTATGAAGGACTAGCTGCTTGTCAGCCCAAAATCCGTTATTGGAAAGAACGAGAATATTTTGAATATGCCGGTGCTGCAGGAGGTTTTAAAGATGTATTTGGATATTTGTTTTGTAGAGGACGTATTTTTGACACTTTAGAAAAAGATTTAGGGCAATATGAAGATGACATTGAAATTTTCTGGGCTTCAGGTGGTTGTTTGATGGTTCGAAGCGATTTGTATCATAAAGTTGGTGGCATTGACAAAGATATGTATGCACACATGGAAGAAGTGGATCTTTGCTGGCGACTTAAAAATGCTGGTTACAAAATTGGATACATTGCCGGCTCCACCGTTTATCATGTAGGAGGCAGTGTTATCAGCTATGGTAGCCCTCAAAAACTGTTTTATAATTTCAGAAATAGTTTGGTTTTATTACTTAAAAACGAATCGATTCCTACTTTACTTTGGTTGTTCCCACTGCGCTTAGTATTAGATGGTATAGCAGGAATTCAATTTTTATTTCAAGGAAAATTCAAAGAAATCTTTACCATCATCAAAGCACATTTTAGCTTTTATGCTACCCTTGGTACATGGATTAAAAAGCGTAATGAATCTGCTGTAACTGTAGTTACCAGAAGCAAATCAGGCACCTATTCTAAGAGTATTATTTGGCAATATTTTGCACTTGGCAGAAAGACGTTTGACAAGCTTAATTTTAAACCAAAACGATTATCCTAATTGTAATCTAGTTTTTAAAACACTTCATACCTAAGCCAAAAAAACTAATCCCATCTTATCAATACAACAAGATGGGATTTTTCATTTAATGCTGAGTTTATTTTATTACTAAGCCAATTTCAATGATGGGTTACTGCCATTTAAAAGAAAATGGTTGTACTAAAATGGATAGCATCAATTGGTCTTTTGCTTGTAAGCTAGATGTAACCCCGGTATTTCCTCCAAATACAGCATCCATATCTTTATCAAAGCTGATTGCACTCTTCGTTAAATAAGTTGCTCGTATTTTCCAGTTGATTCCTTGATGAAATCCTATCTCAGCTTTCACATATCCAGGTGCTCTAAAAGCTACTCCTACAGACTCGTTGTACCCTCCCATACTAAACAGGGGATAAGCCCCTCCACCTACTACAAAAGAAAATCTATTGGCTCTATCTAAAGTAGCTTCACCACCCAGCAACAAATCAATACCTACAGGTAGTGCAAACATAAGATTGGCACCTATTCCATCTGAATAAGTAACTTTTGTCACTTGATTGTTATAGTCCACACTTGAAAAAGTTACTTTGTCCACACTATACATATAGTAGTTGGCATTTAGCCCAACAAATACACCTAACAAAGCTTTTTCACCTGCATGTGCAAAAGGTATTACATAAGAATAGTTGATACCGGCTCCCCAACCTTTTATCGGAAATGTTTTTATACTATCTAAATCTCCATACTCATCATAGGTTTTGTAAGCAACATTTCCTGAAAGAGGCACATAGTTGAAACCTACACCCCATCGTTGAAACGGTCGTTTTCTTGCTCGTTCTATCGGGTCTTGATTCAGACGAAAACGAGAACCGTTATTACTTGAATAACCCCATTGTGCTGAAGAATTTGTAGCAGAAAAAAGCTCTATGGCTACGATTGCAACCAACAGTAAAATTTTATTGAATGATTTCATTCTTTATTTTTTTTAAAGAGATAAATGTAGTGTACGATTTTATTAAAATCAACAAGATTGAAAAAGTCATTGCTGTTTTAATTGAAGGAATTTTTTAAGCAATAAATTTTCAACATTAAAATTCAGATTTCCCTTTGGTCATAATTTTATACGCTTATCTTTACTGATAATACGATTTCGAATAAAAATGAAGAAAAATATTGCCTTGCTTGCAGGCGGCTATTCAGGTGAATATGCTATTTCTATACAAACAGCCAAAACCATTAGCCAGAATCTAGATACGGAGAAGTACCAAGTTTATAAAATTGTTGTTACCCGTGAAGGTTGGAAACACGAAACCACAGATGGTAAAACAATAGAAGTAGATAAAAATGATTTTTCTATAACAATTGAGGGTAAGAAAATTACGTTTGATTGTGTGTTTATTGCTATACACGGCACACCTGGTGAAGATGGAAGAATACAAGGATATTTGGATATGATTAATATTCCTTACACTTCATGCAATGCTATTGTTTCTGCACTTACCTTCAATAAAAGCTACTGCAATAAAGTAGTAAAAGATTTGAAAACAGTGAATATTGCCAACTCAGTTCATTTAATAAAAGGGAATCCTTATTCTGTTGGTACCATTTTGGATAAAATCAATTTCCCCTTATTTGTCAAACCCAATGAAGGTGGATCTAGTCTTGGGGTGAGTAAAGTGAAATCGGTTGAAGCTTTACTACCTGCTATTGAAAAAGCATTTAAAGAAGATCAACAAGTACTGATAGAAGAATTTATTGAAGGACGTGAAGTAACCATCGGTGTTTATCGTTTAGGTGATACCATTACCACACTTCCAGCTACTGAAATCGTAAGTAAAAATGAGTTTTTCGATTATGAAGCAAAATATACCCCCGGTGTAACTAATGAAATTACACCAGCTCCTATATCTGAAAACATCAATGAAGAACTAAAAACAAAAGCAGGGCTACTATATCGTTACCTCAATTGTAAAGGAGTCGTTCGTATGGACTTTATCATTGAGAAAAAAACAAACAAATTATTTTTCCTTGAAGTAAATACCATGCCTGGACAGAGTGAAAACAGTATTGTGCCTCAACAAGTCCGTGCTGCGGGTATGAACCTTAAAGATTTTTACGGTGCAATCTTAGATGATTGTTTAAAAAACAGTTTATCAAATTAATAGCATTTATCAAATGCCTTTGTTTTACTTTTTATGAACCAAAGATTAAAAAACTCTTTTATTTTTAATTTACTTATCATTACGCTGCTTTGTGTAGGGATATATTTTACTTTTTTCGCAAGTCTTGGTTTCATTACCAACCATTCTAGTGAAGTAAAAGTACCGAATGTAAAAGGTAAAATGGTAAAAGCTGCTAATAGCCAATTAACAAAATTAGGCTTCGAAGTAGAAATCGACTCTACTTACGATCCTACACAAAAACCTTTTTTAATACTCAATCAAATTCCCGAATATAATGCGACTGTAAAGTTTGGAAGAACAATTTTCTTAACGGTAAATAAAGCGTTGCCTCCACTAGCTCCCATGCCTAAGTTGCAAGACTTGTCCTATAAAAGTGCAATGCTGATTTTAAAAAGTAGTCGTTTCGTATTGGGTGATACCATTCAAAAGCCGGATTATGCCAATGGAGCCGTACTGGATCAATTGTATAATGGGCGACATGTAAATCCCGGCGAAATGATTCCCCAAGGAAGTAAAATAGATTTAGTGGTTGGTATAGGATTTGGAAACAGTGAAATGAATGTGCCGGATGTAATCGGAATGAATGCGGAAGAAGGAATTACTATTTTAAACGGCAACGGACTGACACCCATTGTAGTATATGACGACATCATCACCGACACTTCAACTGCAATCATCTACAAACAAACTCCTGCACCTTTCAATGAACTAAATACCCAAAACAAAATTAAAGAAGGGGATGTTATTGACATTAGAATAAAACAAAACCCTACACCGGAAGAAATGGAAAGCAATAGAAAACCATTGCAAAGCGTTATTGAAGACGAAAACAATTTACCACCAACACCGTGATTAGAATAAACATTTTCTTTTTTCTTACAGTTATATTGTTGCAAGGCAATGTAAACGCACAAGAATTGGTCGTTCCTTTAGATCATAATTTGCAATATAAAACTGGCTTAATAGCTAGTCCTTATCACCAAAAGCCAACAGCTAACACATTACCGTTCTTTGAAGATTTTTCAGGAAATTCTATATTTCCGGATAATAATAAATGGATAGACCACTCTGTATATATCAATAATACTATGGGTGTAAATGTAATAAGTAGAGGTGTTGCAACTTTTGATGCTTTAAATGCACAAAGTCTGCCTTATGACCCATCCAATGCACTAGCGTTGCTTTATGCAGATAGTCTTACTAGTTTGCCCTTCGACTTTAGTAGCTTTATACCTAGTGATAGTGTATATTTAAGTTTTTTCTATCAACCTCAAGGAAATGGTTTTGCTCCAGAAACTCAAGATTCTTTGATTTTATTCTTAAAGAATAAAAATAGTGAATGGATTTCTGTTTGGTCAGTTGCCGGTAGTCCTTTGCAATCTTTTCGTCAAGTGATGATTCCTATTACTGATACAGGATTTTTACATTCAAGCTTTCAATTACGCTTTGTCAATAAAGCTTCCATCAATATTAATGATGATGTTTGGAACCTAGATTATATCCGAATTAATGCCCATCGAACTTTTACCGATACTGCTGTTTTAGATATAGCCACAGCGCTTCCTG
>CALMXV010000514.1 GCA_937871155.1 uncultured Taibaiella sp.
AAAATTCAGTTTTTATTTTTTTTTTGGTGTTAAGGATGTGTTTTGATTTTGAGAACTTGTATCTTGACTCATATTTTTACATTAATAAGTTTTAGGCGACAAAGATACTTACACTTTTTTCTATGAAACAATTAACGAACATACTTTTTATTGACATCGAAACCGTATCTATTCAAGCGGAACATTCGCAGTTATCCGATGTTATGAAAGAGCAATGGGCACGCAAAGCTGTTATTTATCAATCTCGTAAAGAAACTGTAACCGATGTAGTACAATTATTCGAAGAAAAAGCCGCCATTTTTGCGGAGTTTGGTAAAGTGGTTTGTATAGGTTTGGGATGTTTTATGCAAGAAAAAAACGAAACAAAATTCGTCATGAAATATTTTGTAGATCATGATGAAAAGAGTTTGCTTTATAAATTTCTTGAAGCATTAGAACGTTATAGTTCCATCCATACTTCACTTAGTTTTTGCGGTCATAATATTAAAGAGTTTGACTTACCCTATTTATGCCGGCGTATGATGATACATGGTATTGAGCTCCCTAAAGCATTACAATTGCATGGAATTAAGCCTTGGGAGAATCCGCATATTGATACTTTAGAACTTTGGCGATTTGGAGATTTTAAACACTATATCTCTTTAGCACTATTAGCAGAGGTATTAGGCATCCCTTCTCCAAAAGATGATATAGATGGCAGTATGGTATCTGGAGTTTATTGGAATCAAAAAGACTTGAATCGTATTGGCAATTATTGTTTAAAAGATGTTTCTACTACGGCAAAAATCTATATCAAGCTTAAATGTATTGATTTTAATGACTATGAAATTGAGGTACTGGACTAATCTCTTAAAGTCTAAATTATAAATCCCTTTTGTCGATAAATCTAATTTGCTTTCTAGAGGCTAAAGGAAACTGCATCTTTTGAATAATTTCAGCTGTTACAAATTCTAATAAAGGCATCACTCTAAGACTTGCTTTTAGTTTTGCTCTTAATACATCTGAATCATGCCCTAGAATATAAATTTTCAATGAGTCGTTTTGTAAAGCATCTTTAGCAACTTCCACCACATACTCTTTTACTTCTTCTAATTGATTTAATAAATCAAAGATGGCAGGTGGATATAGTGTTGTGCCTTTAAATTTTATCATTTGCTGCTTTCTCCCTTTTATCGGACTTAGCCTTTTAGAGTGTCTTCCACAAGCACAAGCAGTATCATGAAAACAAGCAATATCGCCTGTTCTATAACGAAGTAATGGCATCCCTTCAACACCTAAAGTAGTAATGGTGACTTCACCAAACTCACGAGTCGGTAATTGATTTCCTTCCTCATCAAGTATCTCAGTAATGATAAGTTCAGGTTGTTCATGACCACCAACTCCAAAGCTACATTCAGTAAAAGCTGTCTGCATTTCAGTTGCGGCATAGGTTCCATACAATTCAATATTCCATTGGTCTTTAATCTTTTTACTTAGAGAATTTAAACTGAAATCTTGCTCACGCAAATTTTCGCCTATACAAATTGCTTTTTTAATAGGTGATGCGTTGACATCTATTCCATGTTCTTTTGCGTAATCGATTAGTTTTAAAATGAAGGAAGGAACAGCGACGATACTATCCACTTGCAACCGCTGTATGGTTTCCCATTGCATCGAAGGCAAACCTGGACCCGTACGAACACTTGCTGCCCCAATATTGGAAATTCCATTATAATAAGCCATCCCTGCCATAAACTGACGATCCAATGTAAGCATCAATTGAAATATATCATTGTGTGTAGCTGATGCACATAAAAAAGAATGTTGTTCATTATAGCCAAGACGTTGAATATCATTGGAGGTTAATGCAATGGTTACTGGTTTACCTAAAGTACCTGAAGTTGCTGTATATTCTTTGATTTGATTTTTAGGTACGCATAAAAACTCAAGATTATAACGCTGTATATCTTCTTTTGTGGTTGTAGGTAAAGCAACTAAATCATTAGTGTGCTGAATTGAATTGATAACCGCATGATGATTTCGTAAATGGTTTTTATAAAAAGGAGAATGGTAAAGCAAGTATTCCAACTGCTTCTTAAGAGAATGCGTTTGTTCCGCTTGTTGTATTGATAATGGCTGAAAAGCTAATTGTGGGTTGTGATACATAAAGTGAACGACTGCAACTGAGAAAAATAATAACTAAGTATAACTCCTTTTACAAAAATGAAAGATGGCTAAAAATACCTCTATCACTTAATCTTACAAAAATAATCAGGTCTATGATAAAAGCTAATAGGGCTATTATGAAAACCATTTTTCAATTTTTCAATTTGCCGATATATCTTTGCACATGGCTGTAAAATCTAAGTTCTACGGAGAGGGTCTCACCTTTGATGATGTGTTGCTACTCCCTGCTTACTCTGAAGTACTTCCTCGCGAAGTAAATATTTCCACTCAACTTACAAAAGACATCAAACTGAACATCCCCATGATGTCTGCCGCAATGGACACGGTTACAGAAGCAAATCTAGCTATGGCATTAGCTCGTGAAGGAGGAATTGGAATTCTACACAAAAACATGAGCATCGAAAAACAAGCGGAGTTGGTTCGTAAAGTTAAGCGTTCTGAAAGTGGCTTGATAGTAGATCCCATCACCTTAACACCCGAAGCTACCGTAGGTGATGCGGTGAATTTAATGCGTGACAATAAGATTGGCGGTATTCCTATTGTAGATGCACACCATAAACTTGTAGGCATATTGACCAATAGAGATATGCGCTTCGAGAAAAACACGAAGAAGCTGATTAAGGAAGTGATGACTAAAGATAATT
>CALMXV010000515.1 GCA_937871155.1 uncultured Taibaiella sp.
GACAACCTATATTTTTTACCTGCCCTGAAGTAGTAGGATTAAAGCTTAGCGGCAGCTTACCAAGTGCTTGTACAGCTACCGACTTAGTATTATCTATTACCAGAGTATTGCGGGATAAGGGCGTAGTAGGAAAATTTGTTGAAGTATTTGGTGATGGGCTGGATCAACTATCCGTTACAGATAGAGCTACCATCAGCAATATGTCGCCCGAGTTTGGATGCACGGTTACCTACTTCCCAATAGATAATAGAACACTTGAGTATATGCACACTACCAACCGAAGTGCAGAGCAGATAAACATTGTAGAAACCTATTGTAAAGAAAACATGTTGTGGCGCACAGGTCATGAAGTGATTGCTTATACTTCCGTTGTGGAGTTTGATTTATCAAGCCTTGAGCCTACTGTATCCGGACCGAAACGTCCGCAAGACAAAATATTGGTAAAAGACTTAGGGGTGCAATTTGAAAAGCTTTTAGAACAAGAACATCAACGAACCTACACCCAAATAGCAGAACGAAAAGAATCTGCATGGCTATCTGATGGCGGCTCCGGTACGGAATATATCTTTGGCAAAGTACCTATGAAAGCAGCCACTTCATTAGAAGTAATACAAGAAGCTTTGCAATCTGTTCGTATAAAATATAAAAACGAAGAGTTCATTTTAAGTGATGGAAGTATAGTGATAGCTGCCATTACCAGTTGCACCAATACATCAAACCCTGCTGTGATGATAGGCGCGGGATTGCTAGCAAGGAATGCGGTTAGAAAAGGGCTAAGAACCAAAGCTTGGGTAAAAACCTCTTTGGCACCAGGGTCTAAAGTGGTGAGTCAATACCTAGAATGTTCCGGCTTGCATGTGGACTTAGAGGCGTTACGTTTTCATACGGTTGGCTATGGTTGCACGTCATGTATTGGCAATTCCGGTCCATTGCCACCACATATAGCAGAAGCCGTGGATAAAGGTGAATTGGTGGTAGCATCAGTGCTTTCGGGGAATAGAAATTTTGAAGCACGGGTTCATCCCCAAGTAAAGATGAATTTCTTGATGTCGCCTATGTTGGTAGTTGCTTACGCTCTTACCGGTCGGGTAGATGTAAACTTGTTGACAGATCCATTGGCTTATGACCCCAATGGTATTCCGGTTTATCTAAAAGACATCTGGCCGAGCCGTGAGGAGATTCAACAAACGATAAACGATTGTGTAAAGCAAGAAGATTTTAAAGACGTGTATGAGGTAATATTTGATGGTTCGGAAGATTGGCAGAACCTGGAAGTAAGCCTCAGCGAAAGCTTTCAATGGAATGAACATTCGACTTATATCAAACAAGCTCCATTTTTCGAAAACCT
>CALMXV010000516.1 GCA_937871155.1 uncultured Taibaiella sp.
AACAGCTCAAGTTGGTTATACAGGTATGAGAATCCGTACACGTGGTACTGGTAACCAGAATGGCGCCGGAGATGCTTGTCTGAATATGGGTTCAGGTGAAACAGAAGACTATCTAGTGCAAATTGGTTATCCTCTTGCTATCAAATTGAAAGACATCAGTGCTATCAACCAAGGTTCTAAAAACCGTGTAGATTGGAGTACTGAAGCGGAATTGAAAAGCGATGTATTCGAATTGGAAAGAAGCATGGATGGCGTAAACTATGAAACCATCTATGTTACTGCTGCAAAAGGTGCTGCATCCCGTTATAGCTATACAGATAACAGTCCGTATGCGGGTGTGAATTACTACCGTTTGAAATTGAAACAAACTGATGGTACACAAGCCTACTCAAAAGTAGTAACAGCTACAGTTAGCGGTTCTGTATTTGCAGTTCAAGCCTTCCCAAATCCGGTAGCGAATGAACTTACCGTAAAAGTAAAAGGTATGATGGCAGCCGATGCTACCGTACAATTAACTGACCTTACCGGTAAAGTAATTACTACAGTTCAACTTAGCGGTGCTACAACTACGATAGAAATGAAAGGATTAGCAAACGGTGTTTATTTAGTTAAATACACAGATGCGAATCACACTCAAACTATCCGCGTGACGAAACAATAAGATACTCACTGAGTATAAACATTAAACCAAATGGCGCTCTTTATAGGGCGCCATTTAGTTTTTAAGAATATAATTGAAACTAATTGATGAATGTAAAACTGTAAAAGCTTTTATTGTTGAGCCATTACTTTTTCATAAAGCTGCTCATAAAGAGGAATAATATCTTTCTTTTCAAAACGGCGTGCTTGTTCTAACGCTGCGTTCTTATATTGATGAAGTGTGTTCTGGTCTTTAAGTATTTCCAAAGCATGATTTGCCATACGTTCTACATCACCCACAGGACTTAAAAATCCGGTAACTCCTTGAACATTTATCTCCGGTAGCCCACCGACATCTGTAGAAATCACAGGGACAGCACAAGCCATAGCTTCTAAAGCCGATAATCCAAAACTTTCATATTGAGAAGGTAATACAAACAAATCTGCAATGCTGAGTATTTCATCCATCTGTTCTTGCTTTCCTAAAAAACGAATATCGTTGCAAATACTAAGGTGTCTTGCAATCTCTTCTGCATTTTGCCGTTCCGGTCCATCGCCAATCATCAATAGCTTTGAAGGGATTTGTTGACGTACTTTTTCAAAAACCTTTATGACATCTTCAACTCGCTTTACTTTACGGAAGTTAGAGACATGGGCTAATATTCGCTCCCCATTAGGTGCCAGCATTTTCTTAAAATGATCCTTGTCAGACTGCTGAAATCGTTGGGTATCTACAAAATTATGAATGACCTGAATCTCTTTTTCAATAGGGAAATTACGATAGGTTTCCTCTGCCAGATTTTGAGAAACAGCGGTAATAGCATCAGATTGATTGATAGAAAAGGCAACCACAGGCGCATAAGTCGGGTCTTTACCTACAAGTGTAATGTCAGTGCCGTGAAGCGTCGTAATAAAAGGAATATCCTTCCCTTTCTTTTTTAAAATTTCTCTGGCAAAATAAGCAGCAGATGCATGTGGTATTGCATAATGTACATGAAGCAGGTCTATATCGTTATTGTGAATAACATGTACTAAGGTACTGGTAAGCGCTGTTTCATAAGGAGGGAAATCAAACAACGGATAGTTTTGAACCATTACTTCATGATAATAAATATTAGGATGGAAGCTGAGCCTTACCGGTTGTTGATAGCTGATAAAATGTATCTCATGTCCTTTTTCTGAAAGCGCCATGCCTAATTCCGTAGCGAGCACACCACTTCCCCCAAAGGTGGGATAACATACAATTCCAATTTTCAATGTTGAAAAATTTTTTGCAAGTTATCAAATTGCGACCAAGCCAGCTTCCATAAATTGAAATAATTCAATAGCAGAAACCAATACTTATTTCTTGGCTAAAGACAAAATATAGCCTCTCACTTTAGCAGCATGGTTAGGAGTCAACTTCGCACGTTTGTTCATACGCGGCAAAATTTTATCCCATTGTTTAGGCGTGTGGCTTCCCGGTTCATATAGCTTATGACAACGCTTACAACTACTTTCCATTATTAGTTTACCTTCTTCTAAATCCGCAGCAGTAAAATGAACTTCAGTAACAGGTGCATTACTGGCTGTTTTTTTGGTTGATGAACAAGCAGCTAAAAAAAGAATGCTTGCAGTAGCAAGGGTGCTTAATACGATTTTGTTTGTCTTCATTTGTCAAAGATGTGTAAAATTAATAAGAAAATAAAGCGGACATTTTCTCTGCTACTTTCTCTGCATTGGGCAACATCGCTTGTTCCAAAATCATATTCATTGGAACAGCAGGCAAATTAAGTGCACCCATGGTTTGTACCGGTGCATCCAAATAACTAAAGCAGTGTTGAGCGATTCTACCTGCTAAGGCTTCGCAAAAAGAATTGTGTAGTTGTTCTTCCGTTAACACTAAACATTTCCCGTGGCGTTGTACCGTTTCATAAATCAACTCTTCATCCAATGGATAAATCGTTCTTAAATCAATAATCTCTACGCGTCCTTCAAACTGTTTGGCAGCAGCTTTTGCCCAATGAACTCCCATACCATAGGTGATGATACATATTGAATCTCCGGAATCAATAGCATCTTGGTTGGCTTGAATCACTGAAATACCTTTGCCAAAAGGTAGAATATAGTCTTTATCCGGTTCTATAGTTTTGGCATCATCAGTACCGGGTACTTTACTCCAGTAAAGCCCTTTATGTTCCAACATGATTACTGGATTCGGGTCGTAATAGGCTGCCTTCATTAAGCCTTTCATATCTGCAGCATTACTAGGGTAGGCAATTTTAATTCCTTTAATAGTCGCTAAGGTACTTTCTACACTACCGCTATGATAAGGACCTCCACCTCCGTATGCCCCTATCGGTACTCGTATTATACAAGAAACAGGAAACTTACCACAAGAAAGATAACAAGACTTACTTATCTCTGTTACCAATTGATTGATGCCTGGATAGATATAGTCAGCAAATTGAACCTCTACAATGGGCTTTAGACCTACGGCACTCATACCTACAGTAGATCCGATGATATAGGCTTCTTGAATGGCGGTGTTGAATACTCTATTATCACCAAACTTATCCGCCAATGTTGCAGCTTCTCTGAATACGCCTCCTAGTCTTTTCCCTACATCCTGTCCATAAAACAAAGCTTCAGGATGTGCTTGTAAGATTTCTTCAACGGCATGGAGCGCCGCATCTACCATTACTACTTTTTCTCTACCCTCAGGGCTGCGATTGCCTTTTTCTTCCGTTACCGGATTGGGTGCAAACACATGGTCTGAAACAGTTGATGGGTCAGGTTCCGGCGCATTTACTGCATTCTCAAACTCACGAAGGATAAACTGATTTTCTTCTTCTTCTATTTTATTGAGTTGTTCTTCACTAACACCACTTTCAAGCAATATCTTTTTAAGCTTTGGACCTGGGTCATCTTTAACATGCTTTTCTAAATCTTCTGGAGTGCGATACCATTCTTTACGTACTCCGGATGTATGGTGTCCTAATAATGGCACTTTCGCATGAACCAATACCGGTTTTCGTTCTTTCCTTACCCAATCAATCGTATAAGACATGGTTTTGTAGCTATCTTTAAAATCAC
Organism: uncultured Taibaiella sp.; assembly: GCA_937871155.1. Taxonomy (GTDB): domain Bacteria; phylum Bacteroidota; class Bacteroidia; order Chitinophagales; family Chitinophagaceae; genus JAFIGV01. The sequence goes on from CALMXV010000516.1 coordinate 3,715, forward strand.
TACCATTTACTCGTACTCGCTCCATACCTTTAAATCCGGCGGCATATTCATAAGCATCCATCACACGAGCTTCATCACTACTTACCGAGATACCCCAGTCATTGTCTTGTACTAAATAAATGATGGGTAGCTGATGCAATACTGCAAATTGAAACGCCTCGCTTACTTCACCTTCCGTAACACTTCCATCTCCTAAGGAGCAAATAACTACTGGAGGAATATCATAATGTCCCAATTGTTGTTGCTCTCTATAATGTATGCCTTGCGCAACACCCGTCGTTGGTATCACTTGCATGCCGGTAGCACTACTTTGGTGGATGATGGTTGGGAAATTTTCTCTACGTATGTTGGGATGATTGTAATATTCTCTTCCACCTGTAAACGGGTCATCGGCTTTGGCAAGTAATTGCAACATCAACTCATAAGGACGATACCCCATTCCCAACATAAGGCTTTCGTCTCTATAATATGGGCTTACAAAATCGCAAGGCTTTAAAAGCATGCCTGTAGCCAATTGTATAGCCTCGTGCCCTCTGGAGGTGCTATGTACATATTTACATATTGGTCTGTTAGCTTCATATATAGCTGCCATGGCTTTGGCAGTCATCATTAGTCGATACGCTTTTAGTAATAACTCTTTTGAAACCATATCCGAAGTATTATTTTTAGAGGTGATGCCGGCTAATCGTTGTATTTGAGTGAAAATATTTTCCATTGATTGTCGTTGATACGAGCTACAAATATCTAAACATAATCCTAAAAACAGGAAATGAATAACTATTTATCGTTTTTTTAGTGGTAATAAGTTATTGTTTAATCCCAATATCATTGCTGTTTACATGTTGTCTTTGCATTTATTTAAAGTTTCTTCTACTCAAAATTTAGGAGTTGGAATATTCTCTTGAAGGAATAAATCAATAGCCATAATGCTGATGTTACTAAAAGAGGCTATATCGAAATTATGATATAGCCTCACTATTAAACTGTTTAAATATTCACCTTTACTTCATCTCAAACGACTCAATAAATTTAGTAGTAAAATTCCCTTCTCTAAAGTCTTTGTTTTTCATCAACTGTTGATGGAAAGGAATGGTAGTTTTTACTCCTTCAATTACATATTCGCTAAGCGCGCGTTCCATTGTATTGATCGCTTCTTCTCTTGTTTGTGCTATCGCAATAATCTTACTTACCATACTATCATAATACGGAGGAATCGTGTAGCCCGCATAGATATGGCTATCAACTCGTACTCCGTGCCCACCCGGTGTATGCAATACAGTAATGGTTCCCGGACTAGGGCGGAAGTCGTTGTAAGGGTCTTCAGCGTTAATTCTACACTCGATAGCGTGCATTTCCGGCTCATAGTTTTTACCACTTATCGGTATGCCGGCTGCTATCTTGATTTGCTCTTTTATTAAATCGAAGTTGATGACTTCTTCTGTTACACAATGTTCTACTTGGATACGTGTATTCATTTCCATAAAATAGAAATTACGATGCTTGTCCACTAAAAACTCAATAGTACCCACACTCTCATAATTGATGGCAGAAGCAGCTTTAATAGCTGCCTCACCCATTTTTTGGCGAAGCTCCGGAGTCATAAATGGAGAAGGGCTTTCTTCCAATAGTTTTTGATGGCGACGTTGAATGGAACAGTCTCTTTCGCTCAGGTGGCAAACGGTTCCAAATTGATCTCCGGCAATTTGTATTTCTATATGTCGAGGTTCTTCAACAAATTTCTCCATATAGATCCCATCATTCTTAAACGAAGCACCTGCTTCAGCTTTAGCGGTATCATAAGCGCGTTCCAATTCATCTTCAGCCCAAACCACACGCATACCTTTACCTCCACCTCCTGCTGTTGCTTTTAAGATAACCGGGAATCCCATTTCTAAAGCTAATTTTCTGGCTTGGTCTAAGCTTTCCAATAGTCCATCAGAGCCAGGGATACAAGGAACTCCGGCCTTTATCATCGTTTCTTTGGCGGTAATTTTATCACCCATCGAACGAATCATTTCAGGAGTAGGACCGATGAATTTGATATTGTACTTAGCACATATCTCAGCAAAATTGGCATTCTCAGCCAAGAATCCATAGCCTGGATGGATAGCATCTGCATTAGTTATCTCTGCAGCAGCCATGATGTGTGGAATGTTTAGATAAGAATCTGCACCGGCAGCTTTACCCACACATACTGCTTCATCTGCAAACTTTACGTGCAGGCTGTCTTTATCAGCAGTAGAGTAGATAGCTACAGTTTTGATGCCCATTTCACGGCAAGTACGTATCACACGAAGGGCAATTTCCCCACGATTGGCAATCAGTATTTTTTTAAACATACGATGATTATTAGCTATAAAGTAGGTGTAGAGTTGCAACTTAATCAAGCTTCTTACCCACATAATATTGTTAGAATCTAGGGTAAAGTAAATTGGGCTATTCTATGTTGATAGCAATAGCCCAGTTACTTAATTTTTCTCTATTTCGAATAGTGGTTGGTCGTATTCTACTGGAGAAGCATCATCTGCTAATACTCTAACGATACGTCCTGAGAAGTCACTTTCAATTTCATTAAAGAGTTTCATTGCTTCAATAATACAAAGCACATCACCCGGTTTGATATCATCGCCAACGTTTACAAAAGAAGGCTTATCAGGTGATGGACTACGGTAAAACGTACCTATCATCGGTGATTTAATAATAGTAGTATTGCCAGCAGCAGCAGGGGCTGGTGCTGTGGTAGGTGCACTAGGAACTGAAGCAACGGGGGCAGCAGCTTGTGGAGCAGCAGCTTGAAGTTGAGGAGCCGCAAACGCAGGTGACTGAACCGCTACATATTGTGGTTCGCTGTACGGTGCTTGTTGCTTAATGGTAATTTTAAATTCACCTTCCTCAATCTTTAGCTCACTAATGTTTGATTTGTTGATAGCTTTTATCAACTCTTGTATTTGTTTGTATTCCATAAGGAAATTATTTTATGGTTTTTAAGACATGAATGTAAGCAAACTATTTTACACGTTCAACATAAGCACCAGTCTTCGTGTCAATTTTAATAGTTTCTCCGGTGTTTACAAATAATGGTACCATCACAGTGGCTCCAGTTTCTACCGTTGCCGGCTTTAAGGTACGGGTAGCTGTATCGCCTTTTAAGCCCGGTTCCGAATAGGTAATTTCCAAGTTTACAGAAGGGGGTAATTCCACGCTCATAGCTAATTCAGTTTCCGTATTTACAAGGATAAAGCAGTCTTGACCGTCTTTATATAATTCGGGGCGGTCAATTTTGTTTTCATCCATAAAGATTTGTTCAAAAGAAGTAGTATCCATAAAGTTATAGCCACTATCATCTTTGTACAAAAATTGATAAGGGCGGCGCTCAACACGTACCGGATATATGGTATCTCCGGAGTTCCAAGTTTTTTCTATGGAACGATTATTATCTACACCTTTTAATTTAGCCCATACTTTTGCGGCAGCTCTTGCCGTTTTATTTTGTCCAAATTCTATAACGGAATATAACCCTTCATCTAATTTGATGATTAGGCCATTTCTCATGTCTGCAGTTGTTGCCATTATATTAGATTTTAATCAGTCTGCAAATGTAATTAAATGATGGAAACTAGTACAGTGAACTATTTAAAAAATCACAGATAAATTTCCATTAACAACTAAAATTATCGGTATTTTTTTATTAAGAATAAATTGGAGCGTCCTAATGTGGAAGGATAAATAATCCTACTCAAATCGCCTTTTTCACAAATTTGATTTTCAATACGGTTTCTTAGTGGCGACCACTTTTTTTTCATTAATTTTGCGCATTCTTAAAATAAATTTGAAAAAATTATTGTAATGGCATTTGATACCGCACTCATTCAAAACGTTTATAAGCAACTCGCAGGCAAAATCGAAACCGCTAGAAAGTTGATAGGACGTCCACTAACACAAGCTGAAAAAATTCTGTATTCTCACACCTTTGACACAGCTTCTCAAGCTTATACAAGAGGGAAAGACTATGTAAACTTTGCTCCTGACAGAGTAGCTATGCAAGATGCTACAGCGCAAATGGCTTTACTACAGTTTATGACTTGTGGTCGTGATAAAGTAGCTGTACCAAGTTCTGTACACTGCGATCACTTAATTCAAGCAAAAGTAGGAGCCGTACAAGATTTAGCCACAGCAAATGATGTAAATAAAGAAGTGTATGACTTCCTAGCGTCTATCTCCAATAAATACGGTATCGGATTTTGGAAACCCGGAGCCGGTATCATTCACCAAGTAGTTTTAGAAAATTATGCATTCCCCGGTGGAATGATGATAGGCACTGATAGCCACACCCCGAATGCCGGAGGTTTAGGAATGATAGCTATAGGAGTAGGTGGTGCTGATGCGGTAGATGTAATGGCTGGATTGCCTTGGGAGCTAAAAATGCCGAAGCTTATTGGGGTGAAACTAACCGGTAAAATGAATGGCTGGACATCAGCTAAAGATATTATTCTAAAAGTAGCAGGCATCCTTACAGTAAAAGGAGGTACCGGAGCTATTGTTGAGTATTTTGGGGAAGGAGCTGAAAGCCTTAGCTGTACCGGTAAAGCAACCATTTGCAACATGGGGGCTGAGATTGGTGCTACCTGCTCTTTATTTGCTTATGATGCCAAAATGAAAGATTACTTAAATGGTACCGACCGTGCTGAGATAGCACTAGCAGCAGATGCTGTGCGCCAGCATTTACGTGCAGATGATGCCGTATATGCCGAGCCAGAGAAATACTATGACCAAGTAATAGAAATCAACTTGAATGAATTAGAACCTTATATCAATGGACCCTTTACGCCGGACTTA
>CALMXV010000517.1 GCA_937871155.1 uncultured Taibaiella sp.
TGTTTATAAATTTGGTGGCGCCTCTATTGCCACCCCTGAGAGAATGGCTGCTTTACTTCCTATTCTTAACGAAGTACAAGAACCATTAGTAGTAGTAGTATCAGCCTTCGGCAAAACAACTAATGCCTTAGAAAAGGTGGTGGAACATGCTTGCAAGGGACAAAAAGATGCAGCTATGACTTTAGCCCTTCAAATAGAAGAAGACCATAAGAACTTTGCACAAACTTTACTTCATGATGCATATTATCAACAAGCCATAAAGGATTTAAATGTACTCTTCACAGAGCTACACTGGGCAATTGATGATGCTAATGATTTACGTTACGACTACACTTACGACCAAATCGTATGTATGGGAGAGTTGTTTTCAACTACTTTGCTCGGGCATTTCTTAAAACAAAATAAACTGCCTTATGAATGGGTAGATGTACGAGATATCATAAGAACCGATGATACCTTCAAAGACCCACAAGTAGATTGGAATTATAGCCAACAACAAGCCATTGATAAGCTGGGTACCAAACTAAAATCAGGCTCCAGTATCATCACTCAAGGTTTTATAGGCTCTACTTCAGATAATGCTTCTGTAACCTTAGGTAGAGAAGGCTCTGACTATACAGCGGCTTTATTAGCTGCTTGGTTACAAGCGAGCAGTGTTACTATATGGAAAGATGTAGAAGGTCTTCAAAATGCAGATCCAAAAGAGTTTTCAAATACGGTAAAGATAGAGGCCATTACATATCATGAAGTGATTGAGATGGCTTATTATGGTGCACAGGTTATCCACCCTAAAACCATCAAACCTTTACAAAACAGCAACATTCCATTGTATGTAAAATGCTTTTTAAATAAAGACATGAAGGGTACGGTTATTCAAAGTGAAGTCAATAGTATTTTTTATCCACCCTTGATTATCCTGAAGAAAAATCAAACCTTACTTCAAGTTACCACCAAAGATTTCTCTTTTATTACGGAAGACAACTTGAGCTATCTCTACAAGATATTTCATGATTTGAAAATAAAAATCAACTTGATTCAAAATGCAGCTATCAGCTTTGTAGCTTGTATTGACAACAATGAAACTAAGCTAACACAACTCTTAAATTCACTAGATGAAAAATATAAGGTACTTCGCAATGATAATGTAAGCCTCCTTACGGTAAGACATTATACTCCAGAGATACTTTTTGATTTGATGAAAAGCCGCTATCAACTTTTGGAACAAAAAACCAGGCATACAGTACAAGTAGTACTAAAGTAGGTCAGACATTAAGGCATAACGGCTGTCTTCTTCACCCATTTCAGGTCAATAATATTCATAGTACTGGAGCGAAATCCGGTACTATTTTTTTGTAAAAAATGCATTCGTTGATCGTAGAATAAAGGCACTATTGGTGCTTTGCTGATGGCATAGCTATCTAAGGTTCTGTACTGCGCAATACGAATGGTG
>CALMXV010000518.1 GCA_937871155.1 uncultured Taibaiella sp.
CTATCTTGCAGCAGTTTGGCATTAAAAACAATGCTGAAGGCGCTGCTTTTTTTGTGATGAGTCTTCAGCCACCATACACAAAGGCTGTATGTATCAAGGAGATTTTGACACTGACGACCAAAGATAAAAATGAACTAACAAAAGAAATCAAAGCTCTTTTTAATCGTAATCAATGTAACCAAGAGTTCATCGATACCGTTCTTTTGGGTATCAATGCAGATGACCCTGCACAACCAATCTACGAATATTTGCAAGAAACAATATTTGCAAATGCTTCTCAGTATTCCTTCAAAAATTACAGTGGAGAATATCCCACAGCTACTGCTTTTGCCTTGGGGTTATTACAATCTTCAGTAGATACTACATTGCCGGGAAGTTGTAAGCTTCATCACGTTAATAAACTGATGAAAAATGTAATGATCGTTAATCATTACTTAGACTATTGGAGTGTTTGGATGTTGACGGTAGAGTAATCGGTAATTTTTTATGGATTAAGAAGTAAATTGTCGATAAGGCGAACCTCACCTACTTTAGAGGCTATTAAAGCTACCATAGGAATTGTAATATCAAACTCCTGGAGAATTTCTAAAGTATCTGCATGAGCTAGAGCTATATATTCAGGTTCAATATTTTTACTTTTAAGTAAGTCGAGACATTCTTTTTTTACTATGTCAAAATTGCCGTTATGTTGCTTGGCTTGAATGGATACAAGGCATTGATACAATAAACCTGCTAAAGTTCGTTGTGGTATTGATAAGCGTCTATTACGCGAGCTCATAGCAAGTCCGTCGGCTTCTCTTATCGTAGGAGCTGTAATGATTTGAATAGATTCTTTTTTGCCAATTAGTTCCAATAATTTTTTCAAAACCATGCATTGTTGATAGTCTTTCTGACCAAGATACATTTTGTCGGGAGCCACAATCTCTAAAAGACGTGCTACTACTTGCCCCACACCTTTAAAATGCCCTAGGCGATAGGCTCCTTCTAAAACGGTTTCTAGATATCCAAAATCATAAGTTGCTTGTTGTTTTGCGCCTTTAGGATAGATTTCATCTACGGTAGGTAAAAAAAGTACATCGCAACCGACCTCATCAAGTGCTTCTATATCTTCAGCTATAGTTATCGGATATTTTTCAAAATCTTTGGTATCGTTAAACTGAGTTGGGTTCACAAAAATACTACACACTGTGATGCCGGATGCTTGCTTGGCAAGTGATACCAGCGATTGATGTCCTTGATGTAAAGCCCCCATAGTAGGTACAAAGTGGATGAATTCCCCTTCAGTTTTTTTAGTAGTAAGATAGGTGGTAAGATCGGCAGCTTTTTTAAAGACAATCATGTTGCAAAAGTATAGCCTTGCAAAATAATGGTTGCTATTTAATATTTCCTTAATTTTGCAAACATTTTCATTATATTCATTTATGGTGATATATAGAAATACTAATAATAACAAGATGGCTGTTGAACAAAAAAAGAGAGTACTAATTATAGCAAATGATTTGTCTCCTTATGTAGAGTTATCTGACTTTACACATATTCTGAACAAGCTTGCTATAGCTACATTTGATGGTGGTTTAGAGGTAAGAGTAATTATGCCCCGTTTTGGTGTCATTAATGAACGTAGGCATAGGCTACATGAAGTGGTAAGGCTATCGGGGATTAATATCATTATTGACAAAGATGACTATCCGTTGATCATTAAAGTAGCTTCTTTACCGAATGCACGTTTGCAAGTGTACTTTATGGATAATGAAGATTATTTCAAAAGGAAACAACTTTTTCATGATGAGCAAGGCAATTTCTTTGATGATAATGCAGAGCGCATGATATTCTTCTGTAAAAGTGCGCTTGAAACAGTTAAGAAATTTGGCTGGCCTCCGGATATTATTCATTGTCATGGTTGGATGACTTCCTTAGTGCCTTTATTTTTAAAAACTACTTATAAAAAAGAACCGGTTTTTAATTATTCTAAGACAATTTATACTGCGGAGAACGATCAATTCACAGAAACATTACATACAGATTTTCTAAAGAAAGCCTTGATAAGTGCGGATATTAAAGAAAAAGATTTAGATCCATTCAAAGCACTTAATAATACAGCTATGACTATTGGCGGTATTAAGAGTGCTGATGTAGTAGTGGTAGGCGAAGAAAAATTGAAAAAGGAAATTGCTGATGAGATAAAACCTAGCCGTTATAAAAAGATTGTGAAGTATGATGAAAGCTGGAAAGAGTCAGTGGCGCCATTATTGGAACTATATAAAAGCTTAACAGACTCTTAGTTTATCATTTACCACATTCGCTAAAATTTATTTCGTTGATGCGCTCTTTTGCTAGCCGTATTGTATATTCTGCTTTTAAATTCATTTTAATTGTTTCTTTTACTAGTTGCAATGAAGACACTATTCTCAATGCTAACATAGTACCGGCAGGAGATACCATTAATTCTATCATTCTTCCGGACACCATTACCATCCTTACCAAAACTGTAATGGACGATACCGCAAAGACCGGTGATAGTATTTTTATCTCCGGAATGCCTATATATCATGCATTAGGTACTGTTAGTTCCGACCCTTATTTTGGAAAAACAACAGCAGGTATTTATTTTCAAGTAGTACCACCAAAATTGACCTATACATTTCCTGTAGCACCAGATTCAGCATTTTTAATTTTGCCTTACGCTGGGTTTACATGGGGAGATACTGCTGCACTTATGTCGCAAAGCTTTAATTTGCATGAAGTGTCAGATTCTTTTCCTCAAAAGAAAAATTATTTCAACTATTCTCAGGTAGCCTATTATCCTGAAGTAATTGGTAGCACTACTATTTCAAACTACAATACCTTGAAAGATTCAGTACAAGATTTAGGTGCCAATAAACAAGCTCATGTTCGCATAAAGCTAAGCAGTACTTTCGTTGATAAAATAAAAAACGCTAATCCTAGTACCAACCTTAATACGTATGCCAACTTCTTTAGCTACTTCAAAGGTTTTTATATTGAGCCAACTAGCGCCACGATTGGCAATGCTTTATTTTATTTTCAAATGACCGGAGCTTATGCAGCTACCAACTATAATAGAGCCAACGTTTTGTTTTACTATACAGAAAGTGGAACGGTGAAAACTGTCTCTTATTATTACGATCCTTCACAAGCTGCTCGTTACAATAAAATCAGTAAAGACTATTCAGGAACGCCTACCGGAAGCTTGTTGAGCTCTACATTACCTTCAGATTCGTTATTTATTATTCAAAATGAACCTGGAGCTGCTGGGGAAGTGATTTTACCTTATGTGAAATTTTTACCACAAAAACCTATTAATAAAGCAGAGCTTATCATCACTCAATATTCCTTTTTAGGCGATGCATCTGATAGATACATCACACCTGAAAGAATTTATCCATTTAGAGTAAATGATGATGGAACGACGGAAGCTATTTTAGACAGATATCCATTAGGCTCTACACAGCCGCTTATTTTTATGGATGGCGAAAGAAAAACGACTACCATTGCCGGCATTACGTTTACACAGTACAAGCTGAATATGCCTCGAGAAATCCAAAAGGCTATTATAGAACAAAAAGATAAATTACATTTGCGAATTGCAGGTGCTTCTGGCTATCCTGCTGCATATCGATTGATAGCAGGAGGTAGAAAAATGGGACAACCCAACTACAGCATTCGACTAAATATTGTCTATACTAAAATCTAATTAAACTTATATCATTATGTGCGGAATTGTAGGATACATTGGTAATAGAGAAGCATTTCCTATACTACTTAAAGGGCTTAAAAGACTTGAATACCGTGGATATGATAGTGCAGGTATAGCCATTCCCAATGGAAATATTCACATATACAAAAAAGCCGGAAAAGTAAGTGAATTAGAAAATTACATTGCAGGGAAAGATGTAAAAGCCACTATTGGTATTGGACATACTCGATGGGCTACACACGGCGTGCCTAATGATGAAAATGCCCATCCACATCTTTCTCAATCCGGTAATCTTTCTATCATTCATAATGGCATCATAGAAAACTATGCCTCCATTAAAACAGAGCTTAAAAAAAGAGGGTATATTTTCCATTCCGAAACGGATACAGAGGTTTTAATTAACCTAATAGAAGAAATTAAAAAACAAGAAAACTGTTCATTAGAAGAGGCGGTTAGATTGGCTTTAAATCAAGTAGTAGGAGCCTATGCCATAGTAGTTTTAGATATCAATAATCCAGATCAGTTAATTGCAGCACGCAAAGGAAGTCCACTAGTGTTGGGTATTGGCGAACAAGAATTTTTTATAGCTTCAGATGCCTCTCCCATTATTGAATACACCAAGAATGTGGTTTACTTAGACGATCAAGAGTATGCAGTAGTCA
>CALMXV010000519.1 GCA_937871155.1 uncultured Taibaiella sp.
TTGTCATGTCAAAAGTAGTAGAGACCCCATTAATGAAGCAACATAAAGAAATCAAGTCCAAATATCCGGATGCGATTTTGCTGTTTCGTGTTGGAGATTTCTATGAAACCTTTTCGGAAGATGCATTGATAACTTCAAGGGTTTTGGGAATTACCCTCACCAAACGAAGCAATGGTGCTGCCTCTAGTGTAGAACTAGCAGGCTTTCCTCATCATGCCTTAGACACCTACTTGCACAAACTCGTAAAGGCAGGCTATCGAGTAGCCATCTGCGACCAACTAGAAGACCCCAAATTAGCAAAGGGGATTGTGAAACGTGGCGTAACGGAATTAATTACTCCCGGTGTAGCTGCCAACGACAAACTCTTAGATAATAAAACCAACAATTTTTTAGCGGCAGTACACCTTACAGATCAGCAAGGAGGAGTAGCCTTTATAGATATAAGTACCGGTGAATTTTATGTGGCAGAAGGTAGCCATGATTATATCGATAAGTTGTTGCAAAGTTTTCAACCTTCAGAGATTGTATTGTCTAAAGCAAAGCAACGAAAATTTAAAGAGCTTATTGATAGCAAGACCTATACGTTTGCTTTAGATGAATGGATTTTTCAAGAACAATATTGCCTTGAGCTACTCTTACAACATTTCGAAACCGCCTCCTTAAAAGGCTATGGTATTCAAGATTTGAAAGAAGCCATAGTAGCTGCTGGTGCGGCTTTACATTACCTTAAAGATACAGAGCATCCCAATTTACAACATATCTCCAGCTTACAACGCATCATCGCCAACGATTATTTATGGATGGATCGTTTCACCATTCGAAATCTGGAATTGCTACAGCCATCCCACGAAATGGGTAAATCACTTTTGCAAACCATAGACTATACTCATACACCTATGGGAGCAAGGCTTTTGAAAAGATGGGTGGTATTTCCATTATTTGATTTAGAAAAAATCAATGCTAGACTTTCCTTAGTAGAGCATTTCATAAAAGAACAATCTTTACAACATGAATTGATAGATGCCATCAAGAAAATTGGAGATGTAGAGCGGCTCGTAGGAAAAGTTTCTTTGAAAAAAATAAACCCTAGAGAAGTTGTACAGCTTGCAAGAAGTTTAAGAAATATGGCGATGGTAAAAGCGATTGGTGAACAACAAACACCGGAAGCTTTACAAAAACTTGCTTCAATTATCACCCCTTTGCAAATGCTGGAAGAGCGTATCAGCAATGTATTAATAGAAGATGCACCGGCATTGACAAATAAGGGTAATATGATTCAAGATGGGGTAAGTGCTGAGCTGGA
>CALMXV010000520.1 GCA_937871155.1 uncultured Taibaiella sp.
AGGATGTATCTATATGTTGTATTTTAGGTTTACGTTGGTATCCTTTGGCTACTTCATACTCACGAATGCTTACCAAGGCTTGTTCTATTTCTAAAATATTAATGGCTACTTTTCGATTTTTAAAATCCAATTTATCGGCATCTAATAAGAAGTTGCCCATATCAATATCGTAATCACTTCCACCCCAAGCATCGTCCATGTGGAACTTCACATTGGATAAGGCTACTTTATCAATATCAATTTCGAAGTCATTTTTTTGTTGCTTTTTCTTTTTCGGACCCGTATCAAATGCATCAATGATAAATTGATAATTCCATTCTTTCGATTGGTTGGTACGATAAAGATGAACATAAGCATCTTTCAAACCGAGATAGCTTACTACCGGTACTTCTTTTTTGAAAATGAACCAATCGGTAATACGTGTTTGTAGTTCTCCGGCAAATAACAACGTATCCCCTGCCCTATCTTCAACATATACACCTTGAACCAACACTTTATTTAGAAAATTAATTCTTACATGCTCAATGGAAACTTTAGTTTTTAGCTTATCCTGTAGGATATGTGTGACTTTCCTTACCAAAAAATTTTGCACAGGAGTGAGGTTCATTAATACAATAAGCAATAGCACCACTGCTATTAGGGTGAGAAGAATATTCCTGCTTATGTTGAAAACGCGCTTCAGGTAAGAGATAATTTAGCTTTCTAATTCACAAATACTATGCTACAAAAATAATTTTTAATGGCTTATTTTATACCATTATCGATAGGCTTCGTAGCTAGCCTTTTTGTGCTACTTCCGGATGATCCACATTAGCTAACTGACCACAAGCGGCATCTATGTCCTTGCCTCTACTTCTTCGCAAGCGAGCATTTACTTTTTTGCTTTCTAAGTATTGCATGAATTGATGAGTCACTTGTTCTTCCGGTTTAGAAAAATCAGCTTCTTCAATAGGATTGTATTCGATGATATTGACCAAATCAACCGGTACTCTACGATATAGTTTCACCAACTCTTCCGCATCTTTTTGGCTATCATTAAAGTTTTTGAATAAGATATACTCAAAGGTGATTTCGTTCTTGGTCTGTTTATAAAAGAAGTTGAGTGCTTCTACTAATGCTTCGATGTTATTGGTTTCATTGATAGGCATTATTTCATTTCGCTTAAAATCATTAGCGGCATGCAATGACAAAGCCAACTTAAAACGCACTTCGTCTTCTCCTAATTGCTGAATCATTTTTGCCACACCCGCAGTAGATACTGTAATACGCCTTGGACTCATCCCCAACCCATCAGGAGAAGTGATACGTTCTACTGCTTTTATCATGTTTTTATAATTCAACAAAGGCTCTCCCATTCCCATAAATACAATATTGGTTAATGGCTTTCCATAGTATTTTAACGCTTGTTCATTGACTTCAGTTACTTGATCTACTATTTCATCAAAATTCAAATTGCGCTTTCTGGGCAAATAGCCTGTGGCACAAAACTTACAAGACAACGAACAACCTACTTGAGAAGAAACACAAACCGTCATTCGTTTATCCGTAGGTATCAATACAGATTCTATAAAGTGTCCGTCATGTAATATCATTCTATTTTTTATAGTGCCATCGCTACTATGTTGTGTATGGTGGATGCCCACTTTAGGAATAAAATAAGTTTCTTTTAGTTTTTCACGTAGCATTTTTGACAAGGAACTCATGCCATCAATACTTGCCACATGTTTTTTCCATATCCATTCATTTACCTGAGCTGCACGATATTTGGGCTCATCAAATGATGCAATCAAGGTTTGCAATTGCGATAGGTCCAATTCTCTCAAATTTTTCATGGCGCAAAGGTAAGATTAAGAAAAATGCTACGCTGTAAAAGATTCTGTTCTTAATGGCTAGTTGGGTAAAACAAATTTTAATAAACAAACAGTGCCGCAGTTATCCACTTCGTTATGGAACCTCCTTTTTGTTTTCCCTGTTTTTTTCTTGCATTTTTACTTCATGAAATGGGAAGAATTATACCATGCACGACGAAATTCAAAGGATCAGCAATTGACACCTAATGCCGAGACCGTGCGCACCTCATATATTCGCGATTATGACCGTCTCATATTTTCAACTGCCTTTAGAAGGTTGCAAAACAAAACTCAGGTCTTCCCTTTACCCGGTGCTGTGTTCGTGCACAATCGGCTAACTCATAGTTTAGAAGTAGCTTCCGTAGGCCGCTCTTTAGGTAAGGCAGTAGGGGAAATGATAGCAAAACTATTTACCGAACATTCTGCCCCTTACGATTTTTATAAAAATGAATTACAATCGGTCATTGCTGCGGCATGTCTTGCACATGATATCGGTAATCCCCCGTTTGGTCATTCAGGCGAAGAAGCTATTCGTTTATTTTTTACAGAGCTCTCAAGCGATAAACGAACATTTCTTTCTGACCACCTTAGTCCCAACCAGCTTTGTGATTTTGATTTTTTTGAAGGGAATGCTAACGCTTTCCGTTTATTAACCCATCCTTTCAACGAAGATGAAAGCAGCTTTAAACTCACCTATGCTACTTTAGCAGCTATCATCAAATACCCTTGCACTTCCAGTAAAGGATTTGATAAAAATTCGCAGCTTATAGCTACTAAAAAATCTGGTTTTTTTGATAGTGAAGTTGCCACTTACCAGCAAATAGCTGCCACTTTCAACATCCCTGAACATCCTAATTTCACAAGTGTTTATGCACGCCACCCATTCGTGTATCTCACCGAAGCTGCTGATGATATCTGCTATAGAGTAATGGATTTGGAGGATGCCCATCGTCTGAACCTCATCAACCTTTCCTCTTTTCAAGAGTTGTTTTTACCCTTCTTTGAAAGAGAAACAGGGTACAATCATGTCAATACAATTCATGAAAAATTAGTCAAAATCAAAGATGATAATCAAAAGGTACAATACATTAGAGCGAGGTGGATAGGATTGATGATTTCAAAACTATCACAAGCTTTTTTACAAGAAGAAAAAGCGCTTTTAGAAGGAGGGTTGCAGAAAGACTTATTGAAATGTTTGCCGGAATATGAGCAAGGATTAATCAAAAAAATCAACACCTTCTCTTTTGAAAAAATATATAATTCTAGAGTCGTTTTGGAAATTGAAAATGCCGGATTCAATGTAATAGGTGGGCTTTTAAAAGAATTTGTTCAAGCGGTAATGACTCCCAATGAACTACGTTCTGAAAAGCTGCTACGGTTACTTCCACAGCAATTTCTCATAACTAAGCAACGGGCATTTTTGTACAACGATGTTCAGTCGGTAGTAGATTATGTATCCGGCATGACCGACCTTTATGCCTTAGATTTATACCGAAAAATTACGGGTATTACCATACCTGAAATCCGTTAATTCATGCACCCCAAAAAACTTAAGATTACCGATTATACTTACGAGCTTCCTGCAGAACGCATCGCGCAGCAACCTTTAGCACAGCGAGATGCATCCAAGATATTAGTATATCAAGGTGGCAGTATCACTGAAGATATTTATAGTTGTTTGTCCAATCATTTGCCGGATAATGCCTTGTTGGTTTTTAATCAAACAAAGGTGATACATGCAAGATTACTTTTTCAAAAACCTACAGGTAGCACGGTTGAAATTTTCTGTTTAGAGCCAGTAGCACCTCACAAAGAAGTGTCGGCTGCTATGCTGGCAAAGAACACCACTCTTTGGAAGTGTATGGTAGGCGGGGCTGCTAAATGGAAAGATGGGCAGTTGCTATCAAAAACAATAGGTGAAAACACACTAACGGTTTCCATGGAGGAACGATATGCCGATACCTTCTTGATTGAATTTAGATGGGACGATACGCTCAGCTTTGCAGATATTTTACAACTAGCCGGAGACGTGCCTTTGCCTCCTTATATGCGTAGAAAGGCCACACTGGAAGATGAAGACCGCTATCAAACCATATTTGCAAAAGAAGAAGGAAGTGTGGCTGCACCTACTGCAGCCTTACATTTTACTCAGCAACTAGTAGCCTCATTTCAAGCTAAGAATATCCTTACCGAACAAGTTACTTTACACGTAGGTGCGGGTACGTTCTTACCCGTCAAATCTACCACTATCGAAGGCCATACAATGCATGCCGAATGGATAGACCTTCCCCTTTCCACTATTAAATCAATTTACAGGAACCTCCACAGACCTATAGTAGCCGTAGGCACCACTTCGCTACGTACCCTTGAATCGCTTTATTGGTTGGGTGCTAAATGTTTTAATAAAATTCCTATTTCTTTAGATACTATTTCTATTAAACAATGGGAGGTATATGAATCTTTAAAAGAAACGCCTTCAGCCGAAGTAGCCCTTCAATCACTGATACAATGGATGGAAACCCAACAATTAGATCGGCTCATTACTCAAACACAAATCTTAATAGCTCCCGGCTATGAATTTAAAATCATAAAAGGTCTTATCACCAATTTCCATCAGCCACAATCAACCTTATTGCTTTTGGTGGCAGCACTCATAGGAGGCGATTGGAAAGTAGTTTATCAATATGCATTAGACAATAATTTTAGATTTTTAAGCTATGGTGATGGCTGCTTATTATGGGGGCAATAATTGAAACGAACTATCTTGCATTTATAAAATCAAAACAATAAAAAATGGGAACCTATATCACCAACAACTTGATCAAAGACGAACATGTAGAATATGAAACAACCTATCATTGGATAATTTTTATTAGCCTAAGAGCCTTGTTAACTTTATTTATAGCACCAATAATTGATAGATTTACCGACGAGTTTGCTATAACCAACAAAAGAGTGGTGATTAAAACAGGACTTATTAGTAGGAGAACTTTTGAAATGAACCTTTCTAAGATTGAAAGTGTAAACGTGATGCAAAGTATTTTAGGAAGAATATTAGGCTATGGTACTATTCAAATTATCGGTACTGGAGGCACTAAGGAGGCATTTATGAATATTAAAAAGCCGTTGGAATTTAGAAAACGATTCCAAGAATTGTCTGTTTAATAGCTACAAGTAGAGCCATAACATATCTTATACTATTCTTAATAAAACTTCCCATTATGAGACCTTTCATTATTTTGGTATTCATCTTAATAAGTTTCATTGCTTGTAATAAAAAGGAACCGGACCAACCTACAACCCAACCTTCAACTACCCGAATGCTCAATGACACTTTTATGTTTGTGAGTAATGCAAAAACAATCCCTATCGATATTGATGGTGATAGCACCAGCGACTTTCAACTTAAATTTTTTAACACATTCAATCAAACTAATAAATCAACGAACGTAAGCATACTCCCACTAACTATCGGATTACAAGTACCGGTTGAAACTCGAACCTTCTATTTCATTAAGGACTCAATAATCTGTACGATTGACAATAATATTTTTATATCTACAAAAATTAATCCTTGCGACTCTACAGATACTAAAATGAATTGGATGGAATCTATAACTTTTGCAAAGCTTAACAACAATGATTCTTTATCCTTTGTATCCTTCCATCAAGAGTTGCTAATTGAAAAGTATTATAACACATATTCCTATGGATTCTGTGGCTATATTAGCTCATTATATTTTATTGGTAATAGAATCGGCACTTCTTTTTTACAATTTAAAACAAGCAATGGGAAAAAATATCAACTCAATATTAGAGTAATAATGCCCAATCTAATACTAGATTCGATTACTGAATTAAAATAATGTACCCTTTTTTACTAAACGCTAATATGGAGGATTAAAGTTTACGTTTCGCTGGGCGGATTTTGGGTCTTTTCTTCTTCATCTATTTCTTCCTGTTCTCGTACTCTTCTATTCTTCAATCGCAAGGCTGGATAAGCTATCGGGCTCATCTTAGGGTTTTCATCTCCTAGCAACAATCCCCATTGACGGAACATGGGCGTTTTATCAAAAACAATTTTTAAAACTGCCATCATTGGCAATGACAAGAACATTCCGGATATACCTGCTAACGTACCGCCAATCACTACACCAAGGATACTAGCTAAGGCATTGAGCTTAACTTTGGAGCCTACAATACGAGGCATCAAGATATTATTGTCTAAAAATTGAACCGCTGCAATCGCTATCAATACCGTAAATACACTTGAGAAATCCGATGAAGAAGTAAGGGTTAAAAGGACACCAAGGATATTTCCAATTAATGCGCCTACATAGGGAATCAAGTTGAGAATGGCAAAGATAATCCCGATAAGCAAAGCATGTTTGATGCCTAAGATAGCCAAGGCGCCACCTAACAAAATGGTGATATAAGTTATCTGTATCAACAAGCCTATCAAATAACTTTTAATAATAGACTCTGTTTCTATTAATACTTCTGTTACTAAATCATGATCTTTCTGCTGAAACAATAAATAAACAAAGCGCATCAAAAGATTTTTATAATTCAGAAATAGGAAAATATAAATAGGCAACAACCCTACAAATATAAATACACTTGAAAGCGACAAAGCAGCGCCGCTCACCATAGTTCCAGCACTCTTTATCATCATATCACTTTGGCTATTGAGCCATGCTAATTGCTCTTTTACCGATAAGGAGGTATGTGCTTCTATCCAATGAGTCAAGGTACTCCAATGTTCTGAAAGATTTTTTTGAATCGTAGGCAGGTCAGAAACTAAAGCCGCTACCTGTGCTGTAAAAAACCAAACGACACCCGTCAAAAACAACACTAAGGTTACTAATGACAAACTGATAGCAATGACTTCCGGCATTCTTAGTCGATGTTTTAAAATTCGATAAAGAGGAAGCAGCAAAATACTCAAGAAGAAAGCCATCAACAAAGGAGTGATAATGTCACTACCGTAATAAAAAACGAACCCTAACAAAACTAAGCCTAGCAATTCAATAGAGCGCTTTATGGTTGGAGGAAATTCAATCATTGCTGATGTTTTAAGAGTTTTTAAATCTGGAAAGTTGAATAGCTTTTAAATAGAGTGAAAACTATGCGCCACTACCTTTAAATTGATGATGTGCCTCTTTAAACAGCACATTAAATGTAGTCAATGAGCCATAAATACCGGTGATGTATTGATGCATATCAACCTTCTCTTCGTCAGTCAAGCCCTTATGAGCATTGATTTTTTGCTCTATCAATCTGAGGCGGTCGCGTACCATTACTATCTTATGAAAAAACGTTTCGATGGGCAGTTCTTTTGCTTGCATCGTAGCATCAGCCGGCTGAAGTATCATGGTGCCATTATTCCATTTATTGGCTAAAGGCACTAGTTGAAATTCATTCAAACGACGGTCTAAAATATTATCTAATGCTGCTTCTATATCGGCGATAGTTATTGAGGTGGAGGAGACGGAGGCTTCACCTGCATCCATCAATGTAATTACTTTTAAGTCTTTATATTCTTTACTGACACTCTTAGCTGTTTGTTGTGATTTAAACCAAATGGAATAAAATTCTTGTGCTACTTCTACGATTATACCTCTACCAAAATGTGGGTGCTCAACTCTTGACCCAATACCTAAATTTTCCATGCAGCTAAAATAAGGCAGTTGCTCTTATTCTTGAGAAATTTATAGTGTCTCTTCAAAAAAATAAGCGTTAAAGAATATTCTTCAACGCCCAAAAATCATTTCTTCCAAATGAGGAAAGTTACTATTGGCTTTCTAATGACTTAGCCACAAGTTCTGCAATATCCAAAACTTGTACTTCTTCTTCCTTCTCTTTATTTTTCACACCATCTGTCAACATCGTAGTACAAAATGGACAATTAGATGCAATGATGGAAGCACCGGTATTAATAGCTTCTTCTGAGCGTTCGAAATTAACTCTGGTCTTACCTGCTTCTTCTTCCTTAAACATCTGTGCACCTCCGGCACCACAACACATTCCTCCCGATTTGCAACGTTTCATCTCTACCAATTCTATTTCCAAAGCTTGCAACACTTCACGTGGCGCTTCATAAATATTATTTCCTCGACCTAAGTAGCAGCTATCATGATAAGTAATTTTTTTACCTTTAAAAATACCCCCGCCTTTCAATACTAACCTTCCATCATTAATCAACTGCTGTAAAAAAGTAGTATGATGGATGACTTCGTAAGTTCCACCCAATGCAGGATATTCATTTTTAAACACATTGAAACAATGAGGGCATGTGGTAACAATTTTTTTTATCTCATAGCCATTCAGTACTTGAATATTGTTTTGAGCCATCATTTGAAAAAGAAATTCATTTCCCGACCTACGTGCCGGATCGCCGGTACACATTTCTTCTTTGCCTAGGATGGCAAAGTTGACTCCTACTTTATTAAGTATTTGAGCAAAGGCTTTGGTTACTTTTTGAGCACGCTGGTCAAAACTGCCGGCACAACCCACCCAAAACAAAACATCAGGAGTTTCGCCACTTGCCATAAATTCTGCCATAGTTCTTACTGCTATCATGTTCTTCTATTATTATTCACTATTGCTACCAATAGTTAGGTGATTAATATTTAAAAATTGATTTAATTCAAAAGCATTTTATGAATGTACCCAAGCATCTCGATCATCCGGACTGAATTTCCAAGGCGCCATGTTGGTTTCAATATTTGAATTCATCATGTTCCACTCTTGTGGTGCATTGCTTTCTTCCATGATTAGATTTCTGCGAAGCTGTATGATAATATCTAAAGGGCTTATACTTACCGGACACGCTTCTACACAGGCTTGACAAGTAGTACAAGCTCTTAATTCCTCCACAGAAATATAATCGTGCAATAGGGATTTGCCATCATCTATAAAGGATTTATTCTTATTAATATTTTCACCTACTTCTTCCAATCGATCTCTGGTAGCCATCATTATTTTTCGAGGAGATAATACTTTACCCGTAATATTAGCAGGACAAGATGCAGTACAACGACCACATTCCGTACAGGCATAGGCATCTAATAAATTTTTCCAAGAAAGGTCTTTCACATCTCTAGCTCCGAAAGTAGGTGTTGCCGGTTGTGTACCATCAGTAGGTGTTGGTGGAGCCAGTTCAGGCTGTAACATATACAACACTTCATTTTGAACATCTTTCATATTACGCATTTCGCCTTGTGGTGTCAAGCGTTGATAATAAGCATTAGGAAACGCTAATAGAATATGAAAATGTTTTGAGTAAGGTAAGTAATTAAGAAATGCAAAGATGCCTAAGATATGCCCCCACCAACAGATACGTTCTATAAGGTGCAGTGTGCCAATACTCATTCCTGAAAATAGGGGGGCGATTAATCCGCTAACAAAAAACCCTGTACCCGTTCCTTCTTGAATCATCACGGCGCCTTCGGCAGCATTCATGATAAGCAACATGGACATCAATACCACTTCAATATATAAAATTGTATTCGCATCTTTTCTTGGAAATCCATCGAGTTCCGCCATATTCAAACGACCTACTTTCAATACATTTCTTCTAATTAAAAAACTAATAACCGCAACTAATGTAAGTACTGCCAACACTTCAAAAAAGCCTATTAAAAAATCATAAAAACCACCTAGTGGTTCTCGTAATACACGAGTAGTACCCAAGGTGCCATCTATCAATATTTCCAGTACTTCAATATTAATCAATATGAACCCTACATAAACAAACAAGTGCAAGATGGCCGGTATAGGCTTCTTAAACATTTTCTTTTGTCCTAAAGCAAGCAATAGCATATTCTTCCATCGTTTATCCGATTGGTCGGTCAGGTCTTCCTCCCTACCCAAAAGAATATTCCTTCTTACTTCTCCTACTTTCTTAGCAAAAAAATAGCCCGCTGCAACGGCAACGATGACAAAGATTATTTGTTGGACGATCATCATAAGCTAAATATAAATGGCTGCTCTAAAGTAGTTTCTTTTAGCAAAAAAACATAGTTTAACGTTTGTAGTACCTACATTTCAAAGAAATTTATTAGGTTTGAATACTTTGTCACTTGCTAAGTGAAGTACTAGAAAAAATGAATTTTATGCCCTTAGTGCAACGATTATTTTTCGTACTTCATCATTTGAAACGACCATTTTATAAGTAAATAGAACCATTATAGTGAAACAATTCTACTGCACTTTATTTGTATTAATCGCTTTGTTTACCGCACCTAATGCTAAGGCTCAGGATATAGCAAAGATGGAAGACTCTCTAGTAGTCACTGCAGATTCCATGCACCATGCATTTATTCCTGAAATGCGTCAACTGTATTGCGAAAAATTCATCAAACAATTAGTACGTACTCTAAAAACAGCGAACTCTTATAACTATCCTTTTACCAAATTGGGTGCTTCTATCAACATCTTACAACCAGAAGATAAAAAGTTTAGACTTTTCAATTGGGCAGTGAATGTTGCCGGTGCCACAATACGATATTATGGCGCCATTCAAATGCAAGGAGAGCAACTAAAACTTTACCCTCTTATTGATTATTCACAAGAACTGGGTAGTGGCTTGGAAGATAGCATCCTTACTAATGGAAAATGGTATGGTGGTATCTATTACGATATTCTTGCAAGAGATTATAATGGAAAAACCGTTTATAGTTTTCTAGGCAAAAACATCAACAACTTACTTAGCAATATCAAGGTAATTGACCCAATGAGTTTTTCAGATAATGGTTTGATATTCGGAGCACCTATTTTTTCTATCTCCGGCAAAAAAGGAACAATCAATCGTTTTGTATTAGAATACCGCAAAGATGTAAGTGTCTCGATGAAATGGGACAAAGATTACAATGCGATTATCTACGACCGACTGATTTCTCAAATGAACGACCCCAATCGTAAAAACACCTTTGTACCGACCGGACAATATGATGGACTAAAATGGGAAAATGGTAAATGGACATTATTAGAAGATGCACTACCTGTACAGATTTTCAAAGATGGTGAAGCACCAGTGCCCAAACCTACTGTACCCAAACAATAAATGATTTTCTTTTTTCAGTTTAATGTTTACATTTGCACTCCCAAACAAAAAGGCAGGTCTCGTAGCTCAGTTGGATAGAGCAACAGCCTTCTAAGCTGTGGGTCTCAGGTTCGAATCCTGACGGGATCACTCAAAAAACAAAAGGCTATTCATTATGGATAGCCTTTTATATTTTTATATAAATACTCTTATGCCTCCTCTTCATCTTCCGGCTTCAACAACTCCATCAACTGATAGATTTCCTCTGCCTTTGCCGGCTCTTTATTAAACTGAAAACAGGCTGCCAATTCTTCCATCATTTTATAGATAATCTCTTTGTTGGTAAGGGGAGTAAAATACGTAGCTGTATCCTCAGCATTTATTTTTTTCAAGTAAGTATTTACATCCAACTGAGTATATACCATACCACTAAGTGGGTCCAAGAAAAACTGCAATTGCTCTACCCCTTCCGCATCCGGCGCAAAAAAATGATGTAACGTATCGATATAAGCCAATATAAACTGGCGAGGTACATTCATAGCAAACACCGGCACATCCAACAACTCACAAAGCACAAGATACAATACACCTAAAGTATAAGAATTCCCTTGCTTACTATCCAACACTTGATTAATGAAAAAAAACTTAGGCTCCCGTTCCGTCAACTCATGTCCTTGTAACTTATAGTAACTATACAATATACTATTGAACACATTCACTTGCTCCAAGGGAGTGAGGTAGTTATTCAGCTCCAACCAAATATTTCTACGTATCTGGTCCAGTTGATTTAATACACTCGGTATATCCAACTCCGGATATTGATACTTTGCCACCAATAGTGCTCCTCGCATCAGTTCCGGGCGCTTTTCTTGGCTCCACTCCAAAAACTCTGTTTGTAAATCTTGAAAATGCACTCGATGGATGAGCGTTTCAATCCTTTCTTGCACCGATTCGTCTGATGTATGTTCCCAGAGAGATTCCAAATTAGGGATGATATCTTTTCCAAAGTGCATCAGCTTTTCAGAAATAGCATCATAGACCTCCATATCAGGGTCGTCTATCAGCTTAAACAATGCTTTTATTTCTTTGGTAGGCTTCATGCTTTACTTCATCTCGAAAAAATACAACAATAAATCAATTTTTGAAACGTGTCAGCAAATTTTAATACAATTTTTATCAACAATGCCTCGGTGCTTTATCCTTGACATCATGTTTGGATATTATTTTTTAATGTTGTCCGGTAAAAAATAGGATGCCCTAGACGCATCGCATGGATAGCGTG
>CALMXV010000521.1 GCA_937871155.1 uncultured Taibaiella sp.
GAACATGGTTGCCGTCGGAGGTTACTTCCATGCGTACTTGACGATCTACTGCGTAGGGTAATGTTGCCAGTAATCCGTCATAATTTATAGCTCCGCTTGCATCAATCGTCCAGCTTAGCAACCCTTTACCAGAGACGGCGAAAATAGTTCTGGAGCCATCATTTGCCAAAGGAGAAACGGCTACATCCCAACTTCCTGTAGGTCCGCAAGTGCCTTCCGGTATGTCATCAGAGCTTGGGGTTATCTCTTCCTCTTCAATAAATTCCATGTTCTCAGGGTTTTCGCCGTTGTACTTCACGATACTTAGCTTTAATGAGTGCGGTGGTCCGGAAACGAATTTCCAAGAAACCTCCCAATATTGATTGCATAGCCCCGGAACGGTAAACAGAATGTCTGCCCCCTGCCAACTGGGGTTGATATTGCTGCCATTAAAATCATAAATGCTACAGGCGTTAAAGGCGCGATAACTACTACCGCCTGAATTAGAAAGAACACCCTGCTGGGATTTGGAAGTCGTGCAATTTGTAATATCGGTACCCGATGAAAAGTTGGAGAACCCTCCACCATTTGCATCCATTTTAATATCAGGAGGGAAGTACCAGTCATTTGCCTGCGACCATGAAAATATAGGAGTTAGCATGATCAAAATACAAATAGGGAATAGTTTAATGCAAAGGCGCTGTGTGTGTGTGTGTGTGTGTGTGTGTGTGTGTGTGTGTGTGTGTGTACTTTAGACAAGAACTTTTTCATAAAATAAAATTAAAGGTGAAAGAATAGCTAAATTTAGTAAAAATAGTTTGTTATTGCCAAGTTAATGAGGGTTTATTTTTTTTCTATTTTGCCTACCTCTTTAATTGTTCCTAAGCCTGCCTATCGTACCACCGTCATTATTTGCAATGAGTATAATGTTATAACTGCAAACCGTATTGCATTTCCTTGTGTTGTTACTCGGCAGGCATACTCGATATAATCAAACGTAAAAAACAACTTTGGTTAGGCTTCATCAGGTTTCCAGTGTTCAAAAAGCAAATTTAAATAGTGGTTTTCTTCTTTAGTAATCACGTTGTCAGCACTTGTAATTTCCAAAGCTATTCTCAATAATTTATTACGTTCTTCTTCAGTGGCATCATCATAAAAATCATCCATCATTTTTAAAAAATGATCTTGCCATTCTTCAGGGCGAAGGTTACTGATGATTTCCATTTCTCTGTCCAAATTGACATGAAACGGAAATTCTTGAACTAAATATTCTCGAATGACGGTATCTTCATGTGCATTAAATCGAAAATCTACTGCTGATAAAATCATGAGTAAGTGATAGCCTGCTATGGTTTTATTTAATCTGCTATTGGGCATGTTAACTTTGTGAAGTGAATAGTAAATCTAAATCGGTATATTTAAAATTAAATCGTTTGGCGATAGGAGCATTTGTAACACAACCTTTATAAACATATACACCATTTCGGATGCTGTTTTTTAGTTGAATCAATCCTTCTACCCCTCCCATATCCGCACTTTGGAGAAGTAAGGGCATCAATACATTACTAATGGCCCTTGAAGCAGTACGAGAAACTGCAGAAGACATATTCGGTACGCAGTAGTGAATAACATCATACTTTTTAAAAATAGGTTCTTCGTGTGTAGTCATTTTTGATGTTTCAAAACAGCCACCTCGGTCGATACTTACGTCAATTATCACGGAGCCGGCTTTCATATTACTCACCATTTCATCTGTTACTACTACCGGGGTTACTCCATTGCTAGGCTTTAAAGCACCAATAGCTACATCTGCTTGCATCAGCTCTTCTGCAAGGGTTATGGGTTCTATCACAGAAGTATAGCAGCGTGTTCCGATATTGTTTTGCAAGCGCATTAATCGATAAATAGAGTTGTCAAATATTTTAACGGTAGCTCCAAGACCTAAAGCTGTACGTGCAGCAAATTCACCAACGACACCGGCACCGAGTATTAAAACATTAGCAGAAGGAACACCAGAGATACCCCCCAGCAAGATACCTTTACCATTATCAATATTGCTTAAATATTTTGAGGCAGTCAGGATGGCAAAGCTGCCCGCTATTTCACTCATAGACCGAACAATAGGATAGCTTCCGGCATCATCTTTAATAGATTCATAAGCGATACCGATGATTTTTTTCTGCACCAATTGTGCGATCATTTCTGCTTTCAAAAACGGTAAGTGAATAGGGGAAATGACTACCTGATTGGGATGTAATAATTGAATATCATCAGCAGTTACAGGTGCTGATTTGATGATAGTTGTTGCTTTATACAATTCTGTTTTGTCGTAAACAATACGTGCTCCTGCTTCACTAAAATCATTATCAAAATAAAAAGACCCTTCACCTGCACCATGTTCCACCACTACTTCATGACCATTATTCACCAATACAGAAACAGCTTCTGGGGTAAGTGCTATACGGTTTTCTTGGAAACTAGTTTCTTTAGGTATTCCAAGAAATAGTTTCTTCTTCTTTGGCGCTATTTCCAAAGTTTCTTCTAACGGTACATAGGAAAAAGACGCAAGAATATTCGGACGTGTGCTCATGCCGGGTACTTCATTTTCTTGAGGTTAGAAATGTACAAAAAATTGTTTAGTTGCCAATAGCGAAGTAGGATTTTTTTAAAGATTCGGCAATGTGTGCATAAGAATAATTAAGAGTCGAATTTAGAAATGCAGATGGGTTTTAACGTCCTTTTAGGAAGGGAAAAACCAACGTATGTCTTACGTATTTGAAAGTGAATCTTTACATTTGTTACCTTAAGAATGGCAATTATGATAAGGCAATCCCTACAACAAAAACTACTTCAAAAGCTCTCGCCGCAGCAAATTCAATTGATGAAATTGTTGCAAATTCCTACGGCTAATTTAGAAGAAAGAATCAAAGAAGAACTAGAAGAAAATCCGGCTTTAGAGAGTGCTGAGGATAGTATCGATAACGAAGATGAATATCGTTTAGATGATAATGATAACGATGAATATGAGAGTGAGGATGCTGATGATGTTGAACTGACAGACGATACTGCTGACAAAATAGAATTAGATGATTTTTTGAAACATGA
>CALMXV010000522.1 GCA_937871155.1 uncultured Taibaiella sp.
AAGCTGATTTTATGCAGCCTGGGAATAAGTTAATGGCTGCCGGCTATGTGATTTACGGTTCTAGTACCATGATGGTATATGCTACTAAGCAAGGGGTGAATGGTTTTACCTTAGAGCCTTCTATCGGGGAGTTCTGTTTATCACATCCGAATATGAAGTGTAAGGAGAATGGCAAAATTTATTCTATCAACCAAGGTAATACTAATAAATATGCAGAAGGAACTAGAGCGTTTTTGAACTACTGCATGGAAGACAATAAAGAAGAAGACCGTCCATATTCACATCGCTACATCGGCTCAATGGTAGCGGATATGCACCGTACACTAATCAAAGGCGGCATCTTTATGTATCCTGCTGATAAGAAAAATAAGAATGGAAAACTGCGTCTTCAATATGAATGTAACCCGATGGCTTTTTTGATGGAAGTTGCCGGAGGCGTTGCTAGTACTGGCACACAGCGTATATTAGAAGTAGAACCTACCGAGTTGCATCAACGTGTGCCTATCTACATTGGCTCTAAAAAACTTGTAGAAAAAGCTTTGGAATTTTATACAGCTTCTTAACAGTTCTTGGCTAAGATGAGCTTACTGTTCTTCATTGGATGAGGTATTCATAGGATGAAGGACAGTTTGTTTTTTTATACTTAAAGACGCTTCTACACCTTCCTAAATCATTTAGAAATTGACATCCATTAAAAAACTCTTTTGCCGATTACAGATGCATCGTTGGCTCTTGAAGCCGGCAAATAAAGCTATGGCAGCTGTACAGTTTATTCGTTTTTGTTCATGGATGTCTAAGAATAGCCAATTGGCAGTAAATGATTTTCCAGCTAAAACGGATTATCTGAAACGCTATAAGGTACATGAATATATTGCTCATGAGTTGGTGAAAAATGCTCCAATCAAATACTTGGAGTTTGGTACGGCCGATTGCGAAACATTTTTGTGGTGGCTGCAACAAAATAGCCATGCTCAATCACGCTTTTTTGGCTTTGATACCTTTACCGGTTTGCCGGAAGATTGGGGAAATTATAAAAAAGGAGCTTTTAGCCTATCCGGCGAAATGCCTGTCATTGCTGATACGCGAGCCAGCTTGTACAAAGGGTTGTTTCAAGATACTTTGCATGAATTTCTGAGGGATTTTCAAAACGACCTTCCTAAAGTTATCTTGCTAGATGCAGATTTATACAGTGCTACCTTGTTTGTGTTAACCACACTAGCTCCTTATTTGAAGCAGGGAGATATCCTCATTTTCGATGAATTCTCTTCACAAGAACACGAATATTTGGCTTATGAAAACTTCATCAAAGCGTTTCCATATATAACACTGACTTGCTTTGCAGCTTCTAACAATTACTCTTGTGTTGCATTTCGTGTTGAGCAAGGAAAGAAAATACATGCTTAATTAAGGATGTTTTTGTGCTGCTTCTCTAAAATCTAATTTCTTTAACGTTGGGGCTTTCCAATAACTAACAGCAGCCACAGCCAAGGTCATAGCACCACCAAATACTACCGAGGTTACCGTGCCCATTAGTTTGGCAGCAACACCACTTTCAAAAGCGCCTAATTCATTGGAAGAGCTTATGAACATAGTATTGACTGCTGCCACACGTCCGCGCATAGCATCCGGCGTATAAAGCTGTAAGATAGTACCTCGGATAACCACACTTACTGCATCAAACATCCCGCCTAATAACAGCATCAAGAAGGAGAGATAAAACCATTCTGAAAGTCCAAAGAAAATAGTAACAATACCAAATCCAATGATACAACTGATGAGCTTGATGCCCGGTTTTGTTTTTAACGGTATTAATGATAGCATGAGCAACGTTAGTATAGCCCCAATACCGGGTGCGGCGCGTAGCCAACCATAGCCCACTTCACCTACTTTAAGGATATCATCAGCAAAGACCGGCAACAAGGCTACCGCACCACCGAAGAGTACCGCAAACATATCCAACGCCAATACAGCCAATACTATTTGTGTTTTGAAAACAAAGCGTAAGCCTTCTCCTAAACTTTTTAAGATGGGCTCTTTTTCTTTTTGAATCACTTGTTGTTTAGGGATTCTTAAGATAGCAAAAAGCGAAATGATTTCTATAGATAAAACCACTACCAAGCTGATGGTGAAATCCGATAACGCAATCATGGCTCCACCTAGTAATGGGCCAAAAACAGCACCCAGCTGCCAAGCCGTACTGCTCCATGTTGTCGCATTGACATAAAGTCTTCTTGGAATGATTAATCCAAATAGCGAGAAGGCTGATGGGCTTAAAAAAGCTCTAAGCGCACCGCCTATAAAAATGCCTAAGTAGATAAGCCATTTAATGCTTTCTATGCCAATACCTTTTTGTAACGAGGGTAAGGATAAACCAATGAAGAAAACAGTGAGTAATAAATAACCAATACTACAAATCACTAATAGCTTTCGTTTTTCTCTACCATCTACAAAATGACCCGAAAATAAAGAAAAGCCAATCGCCGGTATCACCTCTGCTAAGCCTAACATTCCTAAGGACAACTCATCTTTGGTAAGTCGATAGATCATATAGCTGATAATAGCCATCTGCATATTCAAGGCTAAAATAAGTGTCAGCCGAAACATTAAGTACGAGCGAAAGAGCGGGTAGTTTAGTGCTTTATTTTTGATAAGAAATTTGAGAAAGGAAGACAAACCTTGTGAGATTAGTTGGCGAATTTATCTAAATACTAGAACAATTAGTCCCCAATATTTGATATTATACAAAATATAAAGTCAGTGTGTTTAAAAACTTTCTTTTAGGTAGTGCACTTGAAAAAGAAGGTTAGCATTAAAAATTACACGGTTTAAATATGTTAGAGGCAATCTACTATTTTTGCTTCTGTTGTGTTTCTAAAGCAAGGACATATCATACTCACTAGTATTACACAGACGTTTCAGGAGTTTCGTGTCAATAAACTACGCACCTTTTTATCTTTATTAGGCATCTCAATAGGTATTTTTTGCATCATAGCAGTCTTTACAGTGGTGGATAGTTTGAAGGAAAATATCAATACAAGTATGGCTTCATTAGGGGATGATGTCTTGTATATCAACAAGCAACCATGGATACCGGAAGAAGCTGAATACAAATGGTGGGAATACCTGAAACGCAAGCCTATGACAGAAGATGAGCTACAAGTAATCAATAAGAATGTAGCCGGATTGCAATATGC
>CALMXV010000523.1 GCA_937871155.1 uncultured Taibaiella sp.
TTAAATAAGCAGAAGCACTTCCTACATTTCCAACTCTTGGAAGATTGAAAAACCATTTATCATAAGGAATTTCTAAACCGAGATTGGTATGATGTTCATAAATCTGCTTCTTGAAAAATTCGCTAGACATATGCGGTAAGTAATAGTCAACATCTTCTGCTTTTAGTTGATGTTTTTCCATTACTTCTTTTAAATATTCTCCACCTTTGGGAACAATATTTTCAGCTAGAAGCCGAGTGTCTTGTTTAACCGAAAAAATACTTTGGTTATTCCATTCTTCTATGGGATAATCATTCCATCCGGTTAATGATGTATCTTCATTTTTAACGGCACCTGCATACATGCACGTCTCTAGTTCATTGGCAAAGGAGGTAATTTCTAACCATTCAATACGATAAGATAGTCCATTTGGATTGGGAGTATCTTGTACTAACACAGCTGCGGCACCATCACTCAGCATCCATCGTAAGAAATCTTTTTCAAAAGCTATATATCCATTCTCTTCCAACTTTGATAAGTTTTCCACTTCGGGCTGAAAGCGTGAAGCATGCATCCAAGTACTCATCTTTTCTGAACCACAGCCGATAGCGGTTTTTGCCATTCCAGACCCAATAGCTAGATAGGCATATTTTAATGCTTGAATACTGCTACAACAAGTACCCATTGCAGACATGATCTCAAGACGATTTTTACTTCCTAAAGCACCGTGCACCATCGCACCGTGTGAGGGTATTATTTGCTCAGGAGAACTTGTACCTACGGCTAAAATTTCTGCATTTTCAATCGGGAATTGTGAATCAAACAACCCCTTAATAGCAAGGGCAGCCATCTCTACATTGGTATGGGTACTTTTGCCATCTCGAATCGCATAGTATCGTGTTTTGATTCCATTATTTCGCAATACGATGGCTCTAGCTTTAGAGGATTTTCCATTAATCTTCCCCAATACATCTTCCATTTCATCATTTGAAATGGGATCATTCGGCAAAAACTTAGAAAGACGGGTAATGTAAACAGGTCTCACAATATCAAAAAAAATTAGCTGTCAAAGATAGTCATTCCCTAAAAAAATAAAGAATATCCTAGCGCTATTAAAATGACTTCTTTTCCGCATCATAAATAGAGGAATCATGATGTGCTTAATCCTTTAAAATCAAAGTGTTTTTAAGATAAATGGAAGAACTATTCCGCAAATAAAGAAGGGTCAACTCGGATGCCATAGTAATACATACCGTTATTCCCAGGATAAAAGCCTCCCAATTTTACACTTCCATTCTCTGCGATTACTTGTTGGATATCGTCAGCACTATTTACTTCTTGATCATTTGCTTTTAATATAACAAAGCCATTTTTCATTGTGGTCTGTTGAGAAAGTACACCTCTAGCTATCTTAGTTACTAGTACTCCGTTTTCAGCACCATATCTATTCTTCTCTTCCAAAGAAAGTGGACGCATGGCAGCACCTAGCACTTCACTTATTGAAGCAGTTTGACCTTTTAAAACAGCTGTAGTACCATTTACATTTTTCAACAATACGGTAGTATTATATTCTTTACCATCTCTGTTATAAGTGACACTTACATTATCGCCAGGTTTGAAACGAGCTACTTGTTCTAATAATTCCGGTTCTGAATTTACGGTTACATCATTCACTCTTGTTATATAGTCATTCTTCCTAATGCCCGCCTGATAAGCACCTCCATTGATAGGAGCATCTGCTACATACACTCCGGAATTTCTTTTGTTATTTATAGCCGTTTTATCTTGTTGACGCATCAACTGAACGCCTAAATAAGCACGTTGTACTGTTCCAAATTGTTTTAAGTCATCAATAACTTTCTTCACCAGGTTGGCAGGGATAGCATAGGAGTATCCGGTATAATAGCCGGTTGGGGAGGCTATTGCAGAATTGATGCCTATTAATTGTCCTTGAGTATTCATTAATGCACCACCGCTATTACCTGGGTTTACTGCTGCATCGGTTTGTATAAAGCTTTCGATAGCTGATGCTGACTGGGTACGATTCACGCCTATTGAACGGCTTTTGGCACTCACAATACCTGCAGTAACGGTAGCATCTAAAGTAAGAGGATAGCCTACCGCTAATACCCATTGTCCTAAACGAACATTATCCGAATTTCCAAATTCAATATAAGGCAAGCCTTTATCAGCCACTTTTAATAAAGCAATATCAGTAGCCGCATCTTTAGCTATCACTTTAGCTTCCGTGGTATAGCGGTCGTTGAATGTAACGGTTACTTTATCTGCATTGGTTACTACATGGTAGTTCGTTACAATATATCCATCAGGAGATACTACTACACCAGAGCCGGAACCGGTTTGAGGAGGTAAGTAATATTGTTGGGGTCCAAAAAATTGATTCAAAAAATCATCATCACTTTTGGCTATTACGGTCCGTCCTTTTGTTTGAGTTTTGACATGCACTACAGCTTGTACCGATGCGCTCGCTATCTGCTCAAAGTCTGCCGGTGGCACCCCTTGGGCTCCTACTAGTTTATAATTAGCATAGTTTACAGGCATACTGTTAGTAGCTTCTACTGCAAATGGTAGCTTGTCTTGAAATTTTGCAAATAGAAAAAAGGTAATTAGAGAAGTGATTGCAGCGGTAATGATTACCGGAAAAAGTTTGAGTTTCATAAGTTCGCCTCTTCATTTAATTGTTACAAAATTACGAGGGATGATCGCCTCGAATCTGTTATAGCAATTACAATAAAGATGCCTCTTTCTTAAAAATCACGTTAAAAAACCTTGAATCTATTCGTACTATCTCCCCCAAGTATCGGGTGCTACTCTCCAAGCACTTAAACTTTCTTTTTGCTCCGGGGTAATCAGTTTTGTTTCTTCTGCTACCTCCATCAAGGCTTCATAATTGCTAATAGTATATAATGGGACCTTGGCTTTTTCAAATGCTGCCGTCGCTTCGGGAAAACCGTAGGTGAATAGTGCAGCCATACCGATTACCTCAGCATCTAATGCCTTTAAAACATCTACTACTTGAAGGCTGCTTTTGCCGGTAGATACGAGATCTTCAATCACTACAACTTTTTGCCCTTTCTCTAAGACTCCTTCTATTTGATTACCCATACCATGGTCTTTAGGTTTGCTGCGCACATAGATAAAAGGAAGTTTTAGCAAATCAGCAACAAGAGCACCATGTGGAATACCTGCAGTAGCTACACCTGCTATTACATCAGCATCAGGAAATTTTTCAAACACCATATTGGCCATTTCACTTTTCACATAGTCGCGTACATGCGGATAGGAAAGCGTTTTTCTATTATCACAATACACAGGAGAGCGCCATCCGGAAGCCCAAGTATATGGATTTTGGAGGTTAATCTGTAAAGCTTTAATTTGTAATAGTTTTTCGGCAAAATATTTTGAAGTGCTCATGCGTTCAAACCTACACCAATTCACTTGTTTTACAAAAATTACCCATGATTTATACCCAAAAAATATACATAAACAACAAGCCTCTGATACTTACCAACGATAGTAACAGCTATATCCATAAATATAAAATAGCTGAAGGGTACTTAGTTTTAAAAGGAGCTTTCAGTAGAAATTTTCGTTTAGCTACAGAGCACCTTTCTAAGCTTCGTTCTTTAGGTGTTATCATTGAAGACATCTCCAAAGAAGCCTTAGAAGCCACGCTACATGAATTATATACACCCATAGATGCTGCTGGTGGATTGGTTGTAAATGAAGAGGGTGCAGTGCTGATGATTTATCGTCGAGGGAAGTGGGACTTACCAAAAGGGAAACGTGATGAGGGTGAATCCATCGAAACCTGTGCCTTAAGAGAAGTAAGCGAAGAAACAGGATTACAACAATTGACCTTAGAAGAAAAAATCTGTGACACGTACCATGTATATGATCAATTTAACCAACGATTGTTGAAACATACGGTTTGGTTTCGAATGAAAGGCAGTAAAGATGAAGAGCTAATACCTCAAGCAGAAGAGAATATCTTACAAACAAATTGGATTTCAACAAAAGACTTGCCTGCAAAGCTTTTCAAATCCTATGAAGCCATCAAAGAGGTGCTTGCTGAAGCAGGGATTAATGGTGTTAAAAAATAGTTTTTCAATACCCAATATCCATTCAGCAATAATGCTAGCACACTATCCTACCTATAAATACACAGAAGATGATGTGAACCACCAACTGGCGAAATTGGTACGGTTAGACAATCCTGATAGCTACCCTTTCGACCACTATCATAGCCATGAGTACAATGAAATCTTAGTGTTTATAAAAGGTGGTGGGCAACACAATATTAATTTCAAAAGGCATGTGATAGAAGATAACTCCATCCATCTACTATCAGCTAATGAAATGCACTGGATAGAACGAGCTATGACCTCTGCAGGCTTTGCAATAGTGTATAAAGAGCAGTTTTTGCATAAGCTACAACTAGTAAATCCTGAGATTGATTATCAACTTAGATTCAATCATTCTCAAATTATCAATCTATGCAAAAAGGGAACAGAGGATTTTAATTTTATCTTTTATGAACTACTCAAAAATATTACTCCAAGTGCTTACCAACTTCAAATCATTGGCGCCTTCTTAGCTAAGATTGCTGACCTACTTCAGCCTATAACTAATTTAAGAAAATCCCAAGATGCTATCATCTCACAACTCCTACCGCTCATTGAAGAAAACTTTAAATGCCTTAAAACTACCGCTCAATATGCTTCGTTATTGCATCTATCTGAACGTACCTTACACAATAGAGTTAAAAAAGCTTCCGGCTGTACTGTGATGGAATTGGTGTTGGAACGCACTTTAAAAGAAGCTAAAAAATTGCTAAGTAGTGCTGCTTATACGGTAGCTGAAATTGCTGACGAATTGGGATTTAAAGAACCTTCACATTTCTCTCACTGGTTTAAAAAACAAACCGGCATACTTCCTTCAGCCTATAAATATGGGAAGTAAGAATCAATAGAAATCAAATGCTTCTTTAATTCATTAAAGAGTTAAGAACTTCAAGCAATACAGCTTCTTTTAAACGCAATGGAATCCATGAAATATTTACTGCAATACTAGTTTTTCCTTTACCCATCCTTCTCTTGTTTCTATCAATAAGAAATAAGTGCCACGAGTTACATCTGCCACTTGTAATATCTTTTCATCCTTTGGAAATGCCTTTATCACTCTACCGGTAATATCGATAAGTTGAATGCTATAAACTGTTTTCTCTTTTAAGTAATCTATATGGACCACTTTACTTGCTGGATTGGGATACATTTGAAACGGATGAAA
>CALMXV010000524.1 GCA_937871155.1 uncultured Taibaiella sp.
AACAGAAAATACCTAGAGTCTTATGATGCGTATAATCAAAAAACTCTAGGTATTTTCTGTTCTTACTTTATCTAAATGAGTTTTATGCAGAGTATCATGTTGACAATATTAAGAACAGAAAATACCTAGAGTTTTTTGATTATACGCATCATAAGACTGAAAACAATTATAAGTTGATTAGCATCAGTAGGCATCAACACCTCCGTGGCGAGTTAAATTTTTATAATCAGTTTATCAACCAAGCACCCCTTCCCTTTAAAGGAAAGAAGCTTTTAATTATTGGAGGGAAGCCTGTTGCTACGTTAGATATCATAAAGTATGCAAAATCAAAAGGAGCCTATATTATTGTTACTGACTTTTTAGAAATAGAAGATTCAATAGGAAAACAATGGGCGGATGAGTATTGGAATATCAGTACTGCTGATGTAAATGAAATTTGTGAACTAGCAGTAAAAGCAAGTGTTGATGCGGTTTTTACGGGTATTCAAGAATTTAATTTATTACGAACTTCAGAAATTTGCCAACAACTCCAACTTCCTTTCTATGCCACAAAAGAGCAACTTTTATCCACTTCTGAAAAGCAACGATACAAGCAACTTTTTAGAGATTTTGGTATTCAAGTAGTAGAAGAATATCATCTTAATGATGCTTATGAGGAGATGAATAATAAAACGATTGAGTATCCAGTAGTAACAAAACCGGTGGATAATGGCGGTAGTTTAGGTTCGTCTATTTGTCACAATCATGAAGAGTTGATAGTTGGATATCAAAAAGCATTAGGTGCCTCTAAGACTAAAAAAATTATCATTGAAAAAAAGATAGATGCCGATCATGTAAATGTATATTACCTCATCATCAATGGTGAGATACATTATGTAACCTCAGCCGATAGACATATTGGTTATGGCAATGAACATACCATTCCTTTACCTACGAATATTACCTATCCATCAAGATATCAAGACCAGTATCTTGCTACTACTAATGCTAAAATGATTTCAGCTCTAAAATCATTAGGGGTGAAAAATGGAATCGCTTTTATACAAATGTTCAGAGACAACGCAGGATTTGCACCTTATGATATGGGCTTGCGCCTTTCCGGATCTCTTGAAAATTATCTATTCGAAGAACTATGTGGTTTTAATACATTAAATCTCCTTGTTGAACATGCCTTTACTGGTGAGCCGTTCTCACCTTTAATAATAGAACAAATAGACCCTTGGCTTAAAGGTAAAAGTGCTTATACTGTTTCATTTTCTGTAATGCCTTGTACTATCGGTGCATTTATCAATCTTGATCAAATCCACGCATTGCCCTATGTAAAACATATTCATAAAGTAAGTTATCCTGGCAGTATGATTCCAGAAACATCAATTGGAACCTTACATCAAATAGCCATAAGAGTGCAAGGAGTCGCAAATTCGCAGGATGAAATGATTCAACAATTGAATCACATTCAAGAACTGATTGATATTGTTTCCGACAAAGGAGTATCTGTCTTAATGCCAAGAATAGATTATGAAAGCTATTTTAAATAAGCCGTAAACTGAAGTATGAATTCTAAAATACCTTTCCCGTCAGCAACTATCAATCAATCAATGTTATTAAAATCCATAGCAGAACATGTGCAAGATGGCGCTCAGCAACCCTTAGTCATTATCAGCTGCCTTACCTACAATCATGAGCCCTATATTAAAGAGGCCATTGAAAGTTTCTTACTACAAAAAACCAGCTTCCCTGTAAAGATTGTAATATTTGAAGATTGCTCTACAGATAAGACGGCGGCTATTCTTCATGAATATCAATCGCAATATCCCAATTTGTTTGAAGTGTTTTATATGCAGCAAAACACGTATGGGCAACCCAACAGGCGAATGTTAAAAAAGCCTTTTGATGAAGCTCGCTCTCGTGCAAAATACACCGCACATTGTGAAGGCGACGACTATTGGACGGACACACTCAAGCTGCAAAAACAAGTAGATTTTCTTGAAACCAATAGTCAATATAGCCTTTGTGTAAGTGGATTTCAAAGTCTTCACATGGATACAAAAGCTACCCAATCCATCATCAAAGCAATTAAGTCCAACGAGCCTCCATACAACGGATTCAGCTTTACGCTTGAGGATACTCAACAGCAATGGCTCACCAAAAACTTAACTGCCGTTTATAGAAACAATAAAGAATTTGCTAGTCTCTTTCAACACTATCATTACAGTAGGGACATTCACACTTTTTATCATATACTCAAAACAGGCAAGGGGTTTTACTTTACAGAGGCAATGGGAGTTTATAGAATACATGAAGGAGGCGTCAATAGCATGAAACCCAAATACATTAATAACATCGTTGCTTATAATGCTTATAAAGAATTATATCTCGTCAATAAAGATGAATGGACTAGGGCTATGTACTTTGTCCATACAATATCCTTGTTTCGCTTTAATTTATACCACAGCTATCCCAATCATTCTTGGCGAAAAACTATATCACTTTATATAGAAGCTGCAAAAGCTGCACGTACAATAAAAGACTATCGTATTTTGATAAGCAGCTTCCTTCCACGGTTTAAACAAGTAACTAAATAATCAATGATTAGGTTTACTCTTGTCGCAGGCGCACGCCCAAATTTTATGAAAATTGCCCCAATCATAGCCGCTTTACAACAAGCACAAATAAAGGGACAAGACATTCATTATCGACTCATACATACCGGGCAACACTATGAGGCTTCAATGAGTGACAATTTTTTTCAACAACTTTATATACCTCCTCCTGATTGCAACTTAGGCTGTAGTGGCGGTTCTCCTACAGAACAAACGGCGAATATTATGCTAGCTTTTGAGAAAGAACTATTAGCAAACCCAACCGACATAATGCTAGTAGTAGGAGATGTAACCTCTACAATGGCTTGCAGTATAGTGGCGAAAAAAATGGGAATTCCATTAGCGCATGTAGAAGCAGGGCTACGCTCAAAAGATAAGACAATGCCTGAAGAATTGAATAGAATAGTTACAGATGTATTAAGCGATTATTACTTTACTACAACCAAAGAAGCCGGTGAAAATCTAAAGAAAGAAGGTGTAGCTGATGACAAGATTTTCTTTGTAGGCAATGTGATGATTGATACGTTGCTCAAGCATCGTTCTCGTTTTATAGCACCTCCTATTTTTCATCAACTAGGACTATTAACCAAAGGGTATTTTATCTTAACGCTTCATCGCCCAAGCAATGTGGATAATTTGGAAGTATTATTAGATTGGCTTGCTGTTATTAGTAGTAATTCCAAACACTATCCCATTATCTTTCCAATACACCCACGCACGGAAAAGCATCTGAAGCAGGCCATACAATCGTTCCCCAATCTCTATATAGTACCCCCTATGAGTTATTTGGAGTTCAACTATCTCGTTGAACATTGCAAAGCGGTGATTACGGATTCCGGTGGTATCACTGAGGAAACTACCGTGATGAATGTTCCTTGCATGACTCTTAGAAATACTACGGAACGACCGGAGACATGTACACTTGGCACCAACCAATTAATAGGCACAGAACCGCAAGCATTAGTTCCTGCAATGCAAAAACTATGGGCTGGAAAATGGCAAACAGGCAGCCAACCACCTCTTTGGGATGGGCATGCAGCAGAAAGAATCGTAAATATCCTTATCCAACTTTTTCATGGCAAGGTGGCTTAAAGAAAACAATCAAGACAAAGCCATTAAGATGATGCTATTTTTAGTGTCACCATTCTTATCGTTCTTATATGCATTAAGAAGAATAAAAACCAAGTCCTCTTATGTTATCATTTTACTCACCTTTCTTTTCTTTGGAATCTGTTTTTCCGTTCCTCGTTTCCACTCTGAAAAATCATTTGATGGCACAACGTATCGAATCGATTTTGAAAGCTTCAAGTATCTTACCACTTCCCAATTCTACGACGGACTGATAAGTTTTCTAACATTTAATGAAGGCAAGAAAGACTATTATTTCGATACGCTGGCATTTTACATCTCAAGATTTAGCGATAATTATCATGTGCTATTCTTGTTTGCTGCATTGATTTTTTCTTTCTTCTCTTTAAAATCATTTTTATTTTTTACACAAGAAGATAAGTTCGATGCCTCTTTAGCCAGTTACCTTCTCGCCTATCTTTTTATGTTCAACCAAATCTTCAACATCAATGGTATGAGGATGTGGACTGCCGCATGGGTAGCGGTTTTTGCTATCTTACATCTATTCGGGAAAGGAGAGAAACGGTATATCTTCCTATTATTGATAACCCCGTTTTTCCATGGTGCATTCTGGGTACTAATAACGATTGTTGTGATTGCTATCTTTCTAATGCGTTATGATAAAGTGTGGAGTGTACTGTGGTTGTTTAGCTTTTTTACTTCATCGGTCATTGTAGAAATTGTTCAGGATGCTTCCGACTACCTACCTTTTGTGCTTCAAAAAATGGTGGCTTATTATACCGATAACGAATACTTACAACTAAGGAAAGAACGTGGTTCTGGTTACTATTGGGTGCCTAGACTCTTTGGCACCTTCGTTAGAACTTATGTCAATTTCATCATTTTTCTTTTCATTAAGAATAGTGCAATGATTAAAGCCAACCCTAAAACTAAAAACCTATACTTGTTTTTATTAGTATATGCCACGCTAGTCAATATCTTAATGCCGATACCTTCATTAGGTGGACGCTTCTTTGTTTTAGCATATCCTATCATTGCTTATATCTGGTTGATACATTTTAAAGGTGTCATGTACCAAGCAGTTTTATATCTCTTCCCTTTTGTATTTGGATGGAGTTTGTATAAGACCTTCTTTAGAGATTATATGACAGTAACCCCCATTGACTTCTTTGTTGGAAGCCCGTTCTATCTAATTTATAAATATCTCTTGGCTTAAAGCTATCTATGAAAATAGTGTTAATCGCCGGTACGATTTTTCCTCAACAATCTCCACGTGCATTCAGAGCTACAGAACTAGCAGTAGGGTTGGCAAAACAAGGTCATGAAGTCACCATCTATGCGATACTGGGAGAATATGATTATAAAAATTTTGAAAAAGAATATCAACTAACTGTTCGAGATTTAGGAAAGTCTTATTGGGGAAATATCAATAGTGACGGTGTTTATCTAAGTAGAACCCTTCTCACGAGAGTATTAAAAAAACTACTTTATAATGTTATCGACTATCCAAGAGTTGAATATTTTTTTAAGACAATACGAGCATTAAAAAGAGAAACAAAATTTGATTATTTAATCACCATTGCACATCCTTATGGGATTCATTGGGGAGCCGCCTTCTTCAAAAGATTTATTTCTAAAAAGCTTTTTAGTTTTTGGGTTTCTGATTGTGGCGATCCGTTTATGGGGGCTACCTACCATCGTAGATGGAACCTGTTTCTAAAACCACTTGAACAATTTTGGGGCACACAAACTGATAAGATTACATTACCCATAGACAGTGCAAAAGAAGCATACAATGATGCATGCAAAGATAAAATAGACGTCATCCCACAAGGAATTGATTTCAATAAAATAAAGATTGACACTTATAAGAAACATGAGGTGCCTACCTTCTTATATGCCGGCACTGTTTATCCCTTATTAAGAGACCCCAGTCAATTCTTACAATATCTTATTGCTGCTGGAATTGACTTTAAGTTTTATGTTTTCTCATTAGACAGTAGCTTTTTTGCTCCTTTTGAAAAACAATTAAAGGGTAAGTTGATTTTGCAAACTTATATGGATAGGCTGGAACTTATCCGCGTGATGAGTACGATGGATTTTTTAATCAATTTCACCAATAAATCTACCCTACAACAACCCAGCAAATTGATTGATTACGGATTAACACAAAGACCTATCCTCAACCTATCATCAGATTTTACGCAGGAAGAACAACTAGCTTTTGAATCTTTCACACTAGGCAATTATAGCAATCAAACAAAGGTTGAAAACATAGAACAGTATAACATATCGGCTGTTTGCAATCAATTTATTTCCCTATATACAGGCAATGTGCAATCGTAATTATTGGTTTTAGTAAACCGTTCAAACATCCATGCAAATAATTATCTTAATAGATTCCCTTGGCTCAGGAGGTGCACAAAAACAAGCAGCTCTTTTAGCAGGTATGCTTAAAGCAAAAGGGAATTCTGTAGCAGTAGTATGTTATGCCGCGGCTGATTTTTTTGTCACAATGTTAGAAGAGGTTCATGTCCCTATCCATTGGTTGATTGAAAGGCAACCTTTAAAACGAATTTTTAAGGTGCGAAAATTTATACGAAGCCAACAACCAGATGTCGTCATCTCGTTTCTTGAAGTACCTAATCTACTCAATATCCTTGCTGGGCTTGGCGGAAGGACATGGAAAGTCATCACTAGTGAGCGAAGTGCTAAAGCCTCATCATTCCTTACTTGGAAAGGAAAAGTTATGGGTAAGTTGCTACGTTATTCAGATACACTTGTGTGCAATTCTAATAATGCCAAAGAACTTTGGCTCCAACACTACCCAATATATCAATCAAAAATTCGGGTTATTTACAACATACATAGGATTTCAAACACTAGCGTTACATATACACCCAAGCGTGCAAACAAAGTACACATCTTAGTTGCTGCTTCTTTTCAATCCAATAAAAATCCTATCAATGTATTGAAGGCAATGGCAATGCTATGTCCAATTCAACAAAGTGTACTTCATTTGTCTTGGTATGGTAGGCATGAATCAACTGAAGGCAATCAACAAGTTTACGAAGATGCATTGAAGCTCATTGACCAAAACCATTTGAAAGATTGTGTCAACTTATATGACCCAACTTCAGACATCATCAACAAAATGGCAACAGCCGATATCATTGCTTTATTTAGTGATGTAGAAGGAATGCCTAATAGTATAATTGAAGGGATGGCTTTGGGCAAACCGATTCTTATGACTAAAGTTTCGGACTTTAAGTTATTAGTAGATGAGCAAAATGGGATAATAGTTGAAGACAGTTCAATAGCATCAATAAAAAAGGCTTTGATAACCGCTTCTCAATTATCCGCTGTGCAACTAGAACGTATGGGAAACGCTTCTAAAACAAAAGCTGTACAGTTATTTGAATCTGAAAAAATTCTTCAACAATGGATGCAATTATTTTAATATCCAGCATACCACTACTTACTATATGCCTAAAGTAAACATACTGCTTTGTGCGCCACTAGACGGAAGCATTGGAGGTATTACTCGCTGGACGGGGCATATCCTCGATTACTATAATAGTACAGCTACCAACATCAACCTTACACATAGCTACCCTACCACCAAAGGCGTTTATCAGCATACCCCTTGGTGGAAGCGATGGTATTTAGGGGTGACTACATACATCCCCTTTTTACTCAACTTGCATGGGACACTAAAATATCAGAAGCCTGATGTGGTACATTTTACCTCAAGTGCTTCTATCAGCTTAATAAGAGATTACATCACCCTGAAAATAGCAAAACGACAAAAGGTAAAGAGTATCATTCATTTTAGATTTGGTCGTATTGCTAAGATTTATGAAACTTATTCTTGGGAATATTATTTACTACAGATGGTTATTCGGCTTGCTGATAAAGTCATCGTCATTGACCATGCTGCATTGAATACATTAATCAATCACGGGCATCCGCATGTAGTATGGCTACCCAACCCTATTGCCCC
>CALMXV010000525.1 GCA_937871155.1 uncultured Taibaiella sp.
TTTTTGACTGTTGCGCTAAGGTTTCATTCACTTCTATTTGCCAGGTATCTTTCTTCACAATACTATTGACTAAGGTTGCCAATCCATCTTTTTTTGACATCCGCCAAAGCTCCGGTTGTAGCTCTTGGCAAACCCCACAACCTATACATTGTTTACGATATTGAATGAGTTTAGGCATTCGCTGAAACTAGTTTATAGAGCTTATCGTTCTTATTTATCTTTCGTTCGAAGGGGAAGGTTACTTTATCACCACGCTTAGCTTCGTTTGCTAATTCACCATTAACAAATAAGGTATTAAGATTGATTTTTTCTGCTCCTAAATCCCTTCCTATCACCAACAAATCATCGCCCACCTTTAAGGTACCGCTTTCCATTTCAAATTCAGCAACGCCAATCTTAGAAAAATAATTACTACCCTTAGCCACATAAATTTTCTTTTCCGTAGCTGCCGAGCCGGGGTCTTTCGTCCACTCTCCTAGATGCCTTCCTAAATAATACCCTTCCCAAAACCCTCTATTATAAACGGTTTCCAAAGTTTGCATCCAAGTTGCTATTTTCTCTGCTGTATAGGTTCCTTCTTCAATTGCAGTTAACGCTTCACGATAACAACGAGTAACGGTATAGACATAGTCAGCGCTTTTACCTCTTCCTTCAATTTTCAAAACAGTCACTCCGGCAGTTATGATTTCATCTAAGATATTAATGGTACAAAGGTCTTTGGGAGACATTATGTATTCATTATCTACCACCAACTCATTACCGGTTTCAAGGTCGGTTACTTTATAAGGGCGGCGGCAATTTTGTGTACAAGCTCCTCTATTAGCAGACGCGTTTTGCTCGTGTAAGCTTAAGTAACATTTACCGCTTATAGCCATACACAAGGCACCGTGCACAAAGATTTCAATCTTCATCAGCTCACC
The DNA here is from genome assembly GCA_937871155.1 of uncultured Taibaiella sp. GTDB lineage: Bacteria > Bacteroidota > Bacteroidia > Chitinophagales > Chitinophagaceae > JAFIGV01. The sequence continues at coordinate 921 of CALMXV010000525.1, forward strand.
GGAAATACCGCGTATATTTCTTCTTTCTATTTCTCTAGTGATATGCGCCGTTTGTGTCAAGGTCAATTCGCGCGCTAATACGATGACATTGGAATAAGGCGCAAAAAACTGAACTGTTTCAACATTACTCACATTGGCTTGGGTAGAAATATGTAAGGGTATTTGTAGTTGCCGACATAATTCTATCACTGCAAAATCCGTTGCAATAACGGCATCAATTTCATGTTTTTTCACTTGCTCCAACACGGTTTTAATCAAATTCGTGTCGTGGTCATACATCACGGTATTAAGTGCCAGATAAGTTTTTACATGGTTTTCTTTACAAATTGAAGCTATTTCTTCCAAGTCTTCTAAACTAAATGAGTTTATAGACTTTGCACGCATGTTAAGATGGGAAGCTCCAAAATAAACGGCATTGGCACCAGCATTTATTGCAGCATTCAAACTCTCAAACGAACCAGCAGGTGCTAGTAATTCCACAATATTTTTCATCACAGTATTTTACTATTGGGTTGCTAAAAAAAATACCTTC
>CALMXV010000526.1 GCA_937871155.1 uncultured Taibaiella sp.
TTTCAAGGCTCGGGCGTAATGGACAAGCATATTATATCTCTCAGTGGTTTCCTAAGCCGGCAGTATATGACCGAACGGGTTGGCATCCTCTACCCTATCTCGACCAAGGGGAGTTTTATAGTGAATATGGCTCGTATGATGTCAAGATTACCCTTCCTAAAAACTATGTAGTAATGGCTACGGGTAATCTAATGAATGCAGAAGAAACCACATGGTTGGATAGCTTAGCTCGTTTAAAAATTCCTTATTGGAAAAACCGCAACGATAGCTTTCCTCCTAGTAGTAGCGAAACAAAAACATTGCATTTTGTAGAAAAAAATGTCCATGACTTTGCTTGGTTTGCGGATAAACGATTTGTAGTAAGAAAAGATAGTTTTCGATATGAAAATTCCTCTTCTCCAATAACTATTTATACAGCAGCCTTACCCTCTACTGATACCAACTGGAATCAAGCTGTCCATCATTTGAAAGATGCGCTTAACATCTATGGGAAACATGTTGGACAGTATCCATACAAAACAATAAAAGCGGTGCAAGGCGTACTTCATGCCGGTGGAGGTATGGAATATCCCACTATAACTATTATTGACAAAGAAGTGGGAAGCTCTAAAACGGTATTGGTACATGAAGCTGGGCATAATTGGTTTTATGGAATACTCGGCTCTAATGAGCGAGACTTTGCTTGGATGGATGAAGGCATCAACAGCTTTTATGAGGCAGTAGTGCTAAAAGAAACAGAAGGAAATACCAACAAGATAACAAGTTTGCTTAGCTCCAATAATGAGCTTGTAATGACGTCCAATATTTATGCACCTATTATCTCTCATTTAGCCGCTACATTTACCGACCAATCCATTGCACAGCCTTCTCAAAATTTCAAAAGCATCAATTATGGGCTCGATGTGTATTATAAAACTGCATGGTACTTAACTTGGCTAGAAGACTATATGGGTAAAGAAAATTTCAAGACAGCCATGCAAGCCTATTTTCAACAATGGAAGTTTAAACATCCCTATCCTAGCGACTTTCAAACCACCATGCAGCAACATACAGATAAACCATTAACCTGGTTTTTCGATGAGCTGCTTACCTCTAATGAACGCATAGACTTCGCTATTACGTCCACAAAAAAAGAAGCCGATAAAACACTTTTAAAGCTGAGCAATCGTACTAGTTTATCACTTCCTGTAACGGTAGAAGCTGTTATAAAAGATAGCCTAATTGCAAGAGTGACTACATTGCCATTTAAAGGAGATACAACAATTGTAATGCCCGCTAATACTGCTTCATTTAGAATAGCATCATCTGTTGCCGACATGAAGACTCAGAATAATACAAATCATGGAGGGGTTCAACTTCGCCCATTCTTTGGTTTTAATAATTCCTTTAAACAAAAGGTATTTTGGTTGCCCGCGATTGGTTATAATTTGAATGATGGTTTGGGTGCCGGTATAATTTTTCACAACATCACACTACCAGAAAACCGGTTGAAATTTATTTTAATGCCCACTTATAGCTTTAAGAGCAAAACATTGACAGGTGCTGCCTCTATTGGTTACTCCTTTTATCCTAAAAATACATTTCATGAAATCTTAACCCAGTTTGATTTCAAAAGTTATCATCACGATAATAGTGACTTCAATATTTTCAAAACCATCTATGCTAGATATCGCAAGTTATCACCCTCAATATGCTTCCAGTTGAAAGAACTCTCATTGCATAGTACCGTAAAACGTACAATACTTTTAAAAGGATATTGGATAAACGAAGAAGGGTTTGACTATATACAAAGCCCAATTGATAGTATGTATCGACCTTCAATTAAAAATCATGAAACTATTTATGGTATGTTACGCTATACGCACCAAAATAATAGAACCTTCAATCCTTTTCAGTATGATGCAAGTGTACAAATTGGAAAAAGCTTTGTGAAACTTATGGCAAGCACACAATCAAAAATCGATTATCATATTCCCAATAAATCCTTGTATATAAGAGCCTTTGTGGGTAAGTTTTGGGGCTTAAACTCTAAGTCAAGTTTCACCAATGAACGCTATTATCTTAACAGTACTTCAACCGGTAGAAATGATTATCTCTACGACGAAA
>CALMXV010000527.1 GCA_937871155.1 uncultured Taibaiella sp.
AAAGGGTGGCCTAAAATCCACCCTTCTTTTTTAAATTTATCTCGGACAATACTATTTATAAATTATATTCTTTCTCATAAACAAGCTACCAATTAAAGGCTAGTTGTTTGCCATCATACCTGTCAATTATCCAGCCTTTTTCTGGATTTTCCAGAAATTTTATTAGATGGATTTTTTGAACCGATGGATTTTGCAAAATCTTACCAAATTGGGAAATACCCAATGCCTTTAAACAAGCTGATAGTGCTGCTATCTAAGATTTTACCTGCAATATTACCCGACTAACCAAGCATTGCCACTGAAATTTTACGCAATGAGGCACATTTGGAAACGAACCCCCAAACATACATATTAATTAGTCTTTCGTATTGAATCGCTTGGTATAGCGGTTAGAACCACATTTATTTACTTCTTTATTTATGACCGAATCATCAATTAATGAAATCGGCTATCCGAAAACAGATTTTGTAGAAACATGGCTATTTTTACTCATCATATTTTTTACGTTGTAAACAAAAATTTTCGATGTTTTCAAGAAGCTATTAATTTGGCTCCTAGTTTATCGGATAGCAATGATATAGAGTATTAATTTATAAAAAGAAAAAGAAAAAATATGAACTACAGTCAAACAAAAGATTTTATAAGTTCGGGCACTATAACCCAGTTCAACGATAATAATTCTTATCATCATTGTTTCCCGACTGACTGCATGCGGTTAGGTATTTGTAAGTTATCTTAGGTAAAACATATAATCAAGCTTCGGTACTGTAGTAACGGAACACAGAATGGTATTCTATCGTAAAAGCCCTCTCCGAAATGAAACAAATAGGCATACTATCAGATACACATAGCTATTGGGATGATGCTATCTACCAACACTTCAATAACTGTGATGAGATATGGCATGCTGGTGATTTTGGCAATTTTGAAGTCGTAGAAAAACTACAAACCTTCAAGCCTCTCAAAGGGGTGTATGGAAATATTGATGGCACCTCTATAAGAAATTCATTTCCCAATCTCCTTCGATGGCAATGTGAAGGGGTGTCGGTTTTGATGACTCATATCGGTGGCTACCCTGGCAAATACGCAGCATCTATTAAAAAGGATTTACTACTTCAACCTCCACAGCTTTTCATTTGCGGACATTCTCATATAGTAAAGATCCAGTATGATGAAGCTATCAAATGCCTACACATCAACCCAGGTGCAGCCGGTATCGAAGGTTTTCATCAAGTTAGAACTTTGGTAAAGCTAAAAATAGATGGCACTCGTATGTATGACTGCCAACTAATTGAATTAGGGAAACGTGGAAGAACTTAGTATTCCAAAAATGTTTTAACCTACTAATTGGACTTCCTACTGAATGATATTTACATAATAGGGAAATATAGGAGTAGCATTCTCCGATAATAGAAACTCTAATTCCTTAAGAGAATATTGAAGCTCGTCAGGATTATTTAGTTGGGCTTCTTCGGTAGGGGTGATGCATACCTCAATAGCTCTTACAAATCCATTAGTTTTTCCGGATCCAGTTTTAATTACCTTCTTAACTTCAACAGATTTCATAAAAGTTCCAAAAGTTTTTATGGCAGCATATTTCACATCTTCTATGCTAATAATTTTCCCTTTGGAAGAGATTTCTTGTCTTAAATAATTCTTCTTTTCTGCATCTCCTATATACTCCTTACCCCCTAATAATGGAGTAATGGTATAAGCAGACTTTGCGTCAACAGCTGTATGGTCTAAGC
>CALMXV010000528.1 GCA_937871155.1 uncultured Taibaiella sp.
TTTAGATAAAGCAATGGCGCGTATTATGAAAGCTGTTGAAAATCCCTATACTTCCATTTTGGGACATCCAACAGGTAGGTTGTTGTTGTCAAGAGAAGGTTATCCGGTTGACCACAAAGCATTGATTAAAGCTTGTGCAACTTATCAAGTGGTGATAGAAATAAATGCGAACCCACATCGTTTAGATTTGGATTGGCGATGGATAGAGTTGGCGCTTTCTGAAGGGGTTTTATTATCTGTCAATCCTGATGCCCATAGTACAGCCGGCTTTCAGGATGTGTTTTATGGAACGATGGTAGCTCAAAAAGGTGGTTTAACCAAAGAGCATAATCTAAGTAGTTATAACTTGGAGGCTTTTAAATGGTTTGTTGAAGGTCAACAAGCTAAACGACCTTAATAGTCAACTGTAGCTTGAATGCCACGTTCTATAAGGGCTTCTGCCTTCGGACGAAGCTTGTCAAAGCTACCTTTTTTAACACCACACTTTCCTTTATAATGTATTAGTAAGGCGCATTGCTCAGCTTGTTCCGGAGAGTGGTCACAGATTTCAATTAAAGAATCAATCACCCAATCGAAGGTATTTACATCATCATTCCATACAATCAAGTTATGAGATTGTTCAGATTTTGTTACTGTTTCAAAGGCTTCAAGAAATTTATTTTGTTGACTCATGGATAATTTTATAGAGTTTCAAAAATAAGGAATTTATAAAATCAATAAATTATGATTTTAAGATTGGGTTTTAAGTAAGACTATATCTTTTAGGTAAAGCTTTAGAATTTAAGGTTATCCCTCCTAAATTGCAGCATGTTTGTAAAGAAAGTAATGGATGAGCTGGAGCGAAAGTCGGTAGAGGCTACCAAAGCATCAGAGAAGCATAAAATAATTATCATTTTGGATGATATCCGAAGTATGCATAATGTAGGTTCGGTATTTCGCACAGCAGATGCTTTTGCAGTTGAAGCGATTTACCTCTGCGGGTTTACGCCTACACCCCCTCATCGAGATATACATAAAACAGCCTTGGGCGCAACCGAATCTGTTTCGTGGCAATACTTTGAAAAGCTGGAGGAAGGGGTGGCAGCTGCTAAAGATAAAGGCTATACAGTGGCCGCAGTTGAGCAAGTGCATGAAAGCATTCTTTTAAATGAATCGACTTATCCGAAAAGCCAACTAGCATTGGTTTTTGGGAATGAAGTAAATGGTGTGAACAAATCTATTTTACCGGCTATGGATTGTTGTATAGAGATTCCTCAATGGGGCGCTAAACATTCATTAAATATTTCGGTGAGTGTAGGCGTGGTGCTATGGGAGCTGGTAAGAAATAGCAGATAATTTTTGTTTAAGGTTAACCAATCGTTTCCCTAAACACATAAAAATGTATCTTTGCGCTGGTGCCAAACCTCGTGGATACAGTGAGCTTCGGCTTGTACTGTATCACACACTATAAAGTCTCCGTTCTCCCGGAGGCTTTATGCTTTTATAAAATGGATAATTGTTTTGTGAGGATTCATTTAGCTTCTAGTAATTGTCCAAGTATATTTAATACCTTTTTGATGGGAATCTGTTGTTGTTAAAAACAATAAATCAAAGTAGCTTCCTTCAGTCCATTTATCTACAAAGGTACCGTAGTAAGGACTTCCGGGGTTGCCGCTTTGCCCACCGGGATATACACCATAAGCACTGATTTTATCTTTTCCCATTTCTACTATCATTCGCCATGATGGACCATGAGATTTTTTCACTGCGTTTATCGTATTGCCCCAGCCACCAATTTTCAAATCAGTATAATTGAACGCGGGTATCTTAGCTAGATGGGTCAACTGAGTACCTTTTACTTTATACCATTCATCGGTACCATACTTACTTTTCAATAGCTCTATACTATCTTGTGTGGCTTTTAGGCTTATTTGCACTATGTCTTTAAAACCTTCTTTTTGAGTGGTACGTTTATCATCATAAAAAGGCAAGGTGCTATCTGAAAGGATAAGCTGCATAGTTCTTTCTTCTTTAGGAAATAACTCTTGTGGGATCGTAGCAAAGTCATCTTCCCAAATATTTTTATAAATAAGCGACCAAAGGATTTGAAATTTTGAAGCAACACTACTATTCCAGTTAAGGCTATCAGGGAAGTAGTCGTTAGGTACACCATAAGATTTCAGAACATGGGCTATATTTTTTTCTAAAATTGAAGATTCATTGAATTGCATAGCTGCCATCGATTTAAAATTGATTGCTTGATTTTGTAAGGATTCTTGAAGCCATTGTACGGTTTGCCCTTGCTTAAAATCGGGCATATAATTCATTGGTGTAAGACCATGCAAAAAACTATGGATACTCCAGGCTCTAAAATCACTGAAGTAACCATTATACCAATAAGGATAGGTACTATCGGTAGTCATTTGATTGGCAGAGGCTATAAATTGTTGTGAAGGATTTAGGACATGCGGGTTTTCTTGCATGGGGATATCTTGCCCCCATTGTGTAGCACGGGTATTGCCTTTCATTATATATCGCCCTTGGTCTTTCCATTTATTGACGAACTGTCCTTGCCCCCACATAGCAATATTATTTTGTCTATCGGCATAGATTATGTTTTGAGCAGGGCATTGGAAGTGCATGAGGGCTTCTGTGAACGCTGTATAGTTTTGAGCTTTGTTGATTTGATATACCGCTAAAAGTTCGTTGGTAGATCGATGTGCCATCCAAGTAACTGCAATGTCTTTATGTGTATGTAAAGGGTCTTCAAAAGTTTTATCATACATCACCGGTCCATGGATGGTATAATGTACCTTGTCTATAAAATCCGGCTGACCTTTTATTTTGATGATTTCAATTTTTGTATCAAATGGAATAGTCTTTCCATCTAGGATATAAGCTAGTTCATTTGCTTTTTCAATTTCATAAAAGTCTTTTACATCTCGATAGTTGTTGGTAAGCCCCCAAGAAATACTATCGTTAAAACCAATAATTACGCCTGGCGCACCTGGGAGAGAAACCCCATAAGTATTCATCCCTGGAGCTTGCAACTGCACTTCAAACCATAAGGAAGGAAGGTTAAGACCTAAGTGAGGGTCGTTGCAAAGGATGGGAGCACCGGATACAGTTTTTGTACCGCTAATAGCCCAGTTGTTGCTTCCAATGCCGGTTTCGTAAGGAGCGTTGTAGTAGTGTGTTGAATTAATAGATGAGGGTTGAAGTGTTGAAGTTTTATCTACTTGTGGAACTGCTGCCCATATAGCTCCTTCGGGAGTAGGAGGTATAGCTAATGATGCTTTATTAAAAGGACTTCCGCTAGGAATAACAGGAATGCTTCCGGGAGTTTTTAAAGGAAACAAAAGTTCAAAATCCTCTTTGGATAAACTTGCTCTAAGCTGTGTCAATGGGAAGTCTTCTGTGTATCCTGTGAGGTCATCAGCCATTGCTTTCATTAGTAGCGCACTTTTAAGATTGCTCCAAGGCTCTGGGGCAAAGCCCAAAAGTTTATATTCTAAAGGATAATCCTTAAAAGAAAGAGAAGCGATAAAACTATTGACACCGCTCGTATAAGCATCTACGATAAGTTTGGTTTGTGGAGAACGTTCTATTGCCTTCACAGAGTTTTCAGCACCATACACCATGCCTTTTCTTCTTTGGCTCCGGTCAAACTCAAGTAATACATTCTTTTCTATACCGGTCTTAGGGTCTTTCACTAGTTTAGTGCCGACAATTTCACTGATTCTACCGGCAGCAGCACGAGTTTGCATATCCATTTGCCATAGTCTGAAATAGGCATGAATATAGCCAAGGGTATAAAATAAGTCGTGGTCGTTTTGAGCTTGAATATGGGGCACCATTCGTTCTTCAAAAGAAACAGTAACGGGTTTAATTAAACCATTTAATGAGAATGAGGCGTTATAATCCTTATCTACTTTTTCTGCATTAGCCCCCCATCCATTGGAAGGGTCTAATAACTTGCCTAAAGCAGGAACACTACCGATTGGGTTGTTTAAGACATATATCAACGCCAACGTAAGTAAGGAAACCAAAATAGACGCTACATAACGCATAAAACATAGTTTCCTTAAAGATAGCTCGATTTTGGGAGAGAAGCTAAACCATGAATTTAAATTTTTAGCATTTGGAATTTTAACTATTGTTCCTTTAGCAGTTGTATTTTCGCGCATCATTGTAACCGTTATAAAAAATGAATCGTGCTACTTTAGTTCAAGCTATCCGAGATAAAAAATCAGTTTTATGTGTAGGATTGGATACGGATTTA
>CALMXV010000529.1 GCA_937871155.1 uncultured Taibaiella sp.
TTCTGCGCCAACGTAAACCCTGATGCCGTTAATACCGTCTGAGCACCAGCACAGGAAGTCAAAGGGCCTGCGGGAGTTACCGTTCCTGAAAGTGGAATACCGGAACATGGAGTAGCGGGCATAAAAGTGATTGAGCCAGTGAAAAAACGTGGCCCATTCGTAAAACCATAGCCAACATAAGCACTACTGATTTGGTAATCTCCTACCAATAAATTGATTCCTGAATTAGAAAATGTATTAGGTGAACAAGTACCAACACCTGTACCACTATATCTTCTTGTACCTGTAGTAAATAAAGCAAAACGATACATTGTATTGCCCGGTATCATAAAGTTTATGCCGGTAAGTACGTTGTTTACACTTAAGGAAGGTGCAGTTATTCCAGAAAGTGTGGAAGAAGTTATTGCAGTCCATCCTGTAGCAGGGAACGATGTAGCAGGCACACCACTTAATGAGGTACTACTATAATACAATGTATAAACCGCTCCGTTATCGCTCGAAACTGTCCAATCGCCTACATCCATTAAAAGAATTGGACTAGCAGTAGTATTTTCTATTACAAAAGTGATTGCAGAGTTGGTACCCGAACTGTTGGTGCCGGTATATCCTGTACTGGCTATCGTGGTATTTAAGGTAATTTGAGCGAATGCATGCCCACTTACAAATATGCCTATAAGAGCTACTACTATGTATTTAAGCTTTAGTAAAAGTTTATGTTTCATTCAAAATGCTTTTAGCTTTAAACCTACTCTTTAAAGGATTTTCGGCTTACTCCTTTTATTTTTTATTAACCAGTTTGAAATCTTTAATCACAAAATATCCAAACTGAAAACAATTCTTACTGTAACAATTATTTATTCAACTTTAATTAAGCATTTAAAAGTACTGAAATTTGACGATAACCGAATCGTTCTATATTCCGTAAATACACATCTCTGCCATTGGTAAGACAGAATTATCAATTGAAAAGTTGGTACTACATTCTAAAGAAAAAGGCTGTCGCAAAACGCAACAGCCTATACAATTATTAGCTAATTAAATCTATTTAAAATCCCCTGCTTTTACAAAGCTAATTTTAGAAGGGTCTATATATTTTTTGATAGCCGCATTTACCTCAGCTACGGTTAGCTTACTTAACTTTTCGTCCATTGCTTTATCGAAGCTCATCGTACGGCCTAGGTATAGATTGCTGCTCAACTTGCCAGCAAGTCCACCATCATTGGCTCTGGATGTTTGACGGCTTTGCAAGATTCCTGTTTTAGCAGCATCAAGTTCTTCTTGGGTAATACCCTCTTTTACCCATTTGTTCAACTCCTCTTTATAAGCTTGAATCAATTTGTCTTTGTTTTCAGGGTTATAAATTGCATAAGAACCAAATGCGGTTTTTTCATCAATAGAGCCTGGTTGTAAGAAAGAACCTACGCCATAAGAAATCCCTTCTTTTTGACGAATACGAGTAGCTAAACGTGAGTTTAGAAATCCTTGACCGAAGATAAAGTTGCCCATCATCAATGCGGGATAATCCGGGTTGTCATCTTTCATTTTAAAATCCATTCCGGTTAATAACATAGCATTTTTCTTATCCGGAGTTTTTATTTCTCTATCCTCTGGTTTGATGTCTTTATAAGGGTCTGCAACTCTAGTATAACTTTTAATCGCTCTCCAATTATCAAGAAGTTTTGCCATTTTTTGTTTAGTAGTTTGTGCATCAAAATCACCTACAATAGCACCTGTAGCACTGCTTCCATTATAAAAATCTTTATAAAATTTCTTTATCTCATCGAGAGTCATGGCTTTAATAGCTGCAATATCTTCATCTACTGTATTTGCATGTAGGATATGTCCTTTAGGATACGTATTGCCAATTTGGCTAAGTTCTCTACCTGCAATAGCTTGTGGTTCACTTCGTTCCTGTTCTACTCCGCTGATGCTTTCTTCTACGAGTGTTTTAAATTCATTAGTTGGGAAGTTAGCTTCGTGCAATATCTCTGTTACTAAATCTAAGTAAGTAGAGAAGTTTTCTTTGGTAGATTGCCCCATAAAAGTAACGGACTGACCACTACCGAAAATATTTAAAGTACTTTTTAGTTTATCTAATGTTTCATTGATTTGGGCTTGTGTGTGTCTTGCAGTACCACGCTTTAGCATAGCAGCTGTGAAATCTGCCACTTGTCCTTTATTCATTAAGCTAGATTCATCACCTATG
>CALMXV010000530.1 GCA_937871155.1 uncultured Taibaiella sp.
ATGAATGGTTTTGGGCTTTTCCATTGCTGTCACCCAAGTACCTTTGGTTTCCCAATGTGCCGATATGCAAAGAATAGCAAAAGGTGCTGGAAGGTCTTTAGCTATTTGCTGAAATCCTTTAGTAAAAAGATTATCGTCAATTGCATTCATAGGATTACCATGACCTAGAAATAAGACCGGCATTCTATGAGTAGAGGGTAAGCTCGTTGAAAATTGATATAAAGATTGGAGCTTAGACGCTGTTGCAGTAAAAGGTACCATTGCTAACAATGATATAAAACTTTTTCTATCCACCATTCAAATATCTGAAATAATGTGCTCAGTTTAGTATAAGAATTAAACGCTACTCCTCAATGAAAATTCGTTTGAATTTAGCAAGATGTTTTTCTAATATTTACTTTTGTTGCTTATACAATATTACATGGGTTATAAAAAAATAGAACAATACGACGAACATATCACTAATCAACTTTCTGAACATTATAAATCTGCTATCCAATTATTAGGAGAAGATGTAGCAAGAGAAGGATTGCAGAAAACACCGGAGCGAATAGCAAAGGCAATGCAATACATTACTGGAGGCTATGAAATGAATGCACAAGCAATTTTAAATTCTGCAAAATTTCATGAATCTTATAATGAGATGGTCATCGTAAAAGACATCGAACTCTACTCTATGTGTGAGCATCATATGCTACCTTTTTTTGGCAAAGCCCATATAGCTTATATACCCAATGGATGGATAACCGGACTGAGTAAGATTGCTCGTGTGGTAGATTGCTACGCTAGAAGATTACAAGTGCAAGAAAGAATGACCCATCAGATACTAGATGCTATTCAAGAGACCTTACAACCCTTAGGTGTAGCTGTAGTAATAGAGGCAAAACACCTTTGTATGATGATGCGTGGAGTATCCAAGCAGAATAGTATAACTACAACCTCAGCTTTTAGCGGTCAGTTTGAAGCCAATGAAACAAGGTCTGAGTTTTTACGATTAATCTCTGCTGATTTAAATTAGTATCATTACTTGAAAACAAAATTCAAGGTTATTGTTTATCCTCATATAGTAACACTTAGTTTTGCGCCATGAAATTGAAGCGTCTTAGTGGAATTGTTCTTCTAATTAATTTATTTGTACTTATTGCATGTAAAAACCCTCAGCAACCTAATGAGACTGTATTGCCGGCAGCTTATACTCAAACTCCTGCTTTAAAAAACATAACCAATAAGATTATCGGAAGTCCTGAAAATGCTCGTAATTATTACGAAAGGGGACTTTTATTGCACAGCATTAAACAAGACTCTTTGGCTTTAATGGATTTTAACCAAGCAGTGAAATATGATTCTACGAAAGCGGAATATTACAGTGCTATAGGAGAGTTATTGTTTGAACATAAAGATTTAAATGGCTCTTTACTATGGATTAAAAAAGCGATTGAACTTAATCCTAATGACATGAAAGCCCATCTGAAGATTGCGAAAATGTTTGTGTATTTAGAAGATTATCCAAATGCTTTTAAAGAAATCAATAAAGTACTTCGTGAAGATGCCATGAGCCCTGAAGCCTATTTTTTGAAAGGGATGATTTATAAAAATATTGCTGATAGTAGTAATAAAGCTATGTCTAGTTTTATGACTGCTGTTCAGATAATGCCTGAATATAAAGATGCGCTTATGCAAATAGGATTATTATATGACAAGCGAAATGATTCTACTGCTTTAATCTATTATCAAAATGCTTTTAATGCCGACACCACCGATGTAACCCCTATTTATGCAAGAGGTATGTATTATCAAAATAAAAACAACATGGAAAGAGCAAAGGCGGAGTATAAAAAATGTATTACTTATCAAAAAGACTTTGTAAATGCCTATTACAATATGGGCTACTTGTTATTACAACAAGATTCTTTTTCTCTTGCCCATAATCAATTTGAAAAAGTAACTCAATTAGAACCCAAAAATGCTAAAGCCTTTTACAATAAAGGACTTTGTAATGAACTACAAGGAAAAACGGTAGAAGCTATAACTGATTATACTAAAGCTGAAGCATTAGACAACAACTACCAAGAGGCCAAAGCCGGGTTAATAAGGCTTAATAAATAACAGCACAATTATTGTAATAAAAAAGCCCACTATAATAGCGGGCTTTTTTATACATCTTATAAAATTTTTACATTTTCCAGCTATCTACATTACCGCCTTCTTCAGAAACTTCACCGATAGTGCTATTAGACATACCCTCTTCATTTTCTTGATCATGGTTGTAAGCATCAAAATCAAAGTCAGGCATTAAATCAGTTTTCACATAATTAACTGTATCTGAAAGGGCATTTACAAACTTGTTGAAATCTTCTTTATAAAGGAACATTTTATGACGATCATAGCCATTATCATCAAAGCGTTTTTTGCTTTCTGTAATCGTAATGAAATAATCATTTCCGCGAGTGGCTCTCACATCAAAGAAATAAGTTCTTCTTTTACCCGCCTTAATTCTTTTGCTGTAAAGGCTTTCGCTGTTGCGATTTTCGTTGTTGTAGTTTTTGTTGTTTTCGTACGACACAATTCTTAATTTTTGTTGTGAATAACTGCCGGCAAATTTAAATAAGAATAATAGTTTTCCAAATGTTTTTTTGTGTCTATAAATATTTATTCATCATACACTAAACTACTTTGTATGACAAGAGAGCAGTTACCTTTAAATGAACCTACAAGCTCTTGTATCTTGCTGATTCAAGGAATGTATTAAATAAAAAAGCTCCAGTAAATGGAGCTTGTATTTTAGAATTACGTGGTCTTAATATTCATCTTCATTAAAGAAGAAATCTTCTTGAGTAGGATAATCCGGCCAGATGTCTTCAACACCTTCATAAACTTCTCCTTCATCATCCAACTCTTGCAGATTTTCTACCACTTCAAGCGGTGCGCCTGAACGTATTGCATAATCAATCAATTCATCTTTTGATGCGGGCCATGGTGCGTCTTCTAAATGAGAGGCTAGTTCTAACGTCCAAAACATATTAGAATTTTTTAATTTTATTGTTTATTTCCGCAAATGTAACCTATCAAATTAAAATAGCAAATTTTCTTTCTTTATTAAAAAATTTTAACATTTTTAAAGTAATTCAAATACGGAGCCTTAAAGACCTACAACAATGCCTATCAATTATAAATTCTCTATTTATCTTTACCCGACATACTATGCTAAACGCACAATCTCTTTCAAAAAAATATGGCAATCTCGAAGTGCTTAGAAATGTTTCTTTAAAAGTTAATAAAGGAGAAATAGTATCTATAATTGGTCCATCGGGTGCTGGTAAAAGTACGCTATTACACATTCTTAGTGGCTTAGACCAACCTGACACAGGTACGGTTTTAATAAACAATACCAATTTATACAACTTATCTTCAAGCAAACAAGCCGTATTTAGAAACAAACAATTAGGATTTGTTTTTCAATTTCATCATTTATTACCTGAGTTTAGTGCTATTGAAAATGTTGCCGTACCGCTATGGATAAGTGGGGTCAATAAAAAGCAGGGACTTGCAAAAGCAAAGGAGCTTCTTTCAATAGTTGGACTGCAAAATCGAATGGACAACAAACCTTCTGAGATGTCCGGCGGCGAACAACAAAGAGTAGCTATTGCCAGAGCATTGATAAATGAACCGGCAATTTTAATGGCTGATGAACCAACAGGAAATCTTGATAGCCAGAATGCACAAGCAATACATGAGCTATTCCTTAGCTTAAGAGCTCAATTAAATCAAACCATTATTATGATAACACACAATGATGATTTAGCTGCAATGACCGATAGAACCTTAATGATGAAAGATGGTTGTATTGTTGACGAAGTAAATAACAATAATGAAAAATAAAACCTGCTATTAAAGGAGTATACTACGAGAACTGTAAAATATTTTAAGAGTATTAGAATTAGTAATAAGTCTTATAAGCTTTTGAAACATAATAGACATAACATCCCTTTTTGATAAAACTAGCTAAGAAAAATATTAAATCCTTTAAAAAATATCAAAACTCTTTTGCTTTTTAGTAAAAAGTATATTTTTGCACTAATAACTTAAATAAGTAAACATGTCAGACATTGCAAATCGCGTAAAAAAAATCATCGTTGACAAATTGGGTGTTGATGAATCAGAAGTAAATCCTGAAGCAAGTTTCACCAATGATCTAGGTGCTGATTCTTTGGACACCGTTGAGTTAATCATGGAGTTCGAAAAGGAATTTAATATCTCTATTCCGGATGAACAAGCTGAAACCATTACAACTGTTGGTCAGGCTGTTTCTTACTTGGAAGAGCACGTTAAATAATTTGTAGTTGAATTTAAAAATTAAAACAGTTTAATGAATACACCGTTAAAACGAGTTGTCGTAACCGGTCTCGGCGCCCTTACACCCATTGGTAATACAGTTCCTGCGTATTGGGAAGGCCTTTCTAATGGCGTTTCGGGCGCCGATTTCATTAAGTTATTTGATGTTACTAAATTCAAAACAAAATTTGCTTGTGAATTAAAGGATTTCAATCCTGAAAATTTCATGGAGCGAAAAGAAGCAAGAAAACTAGATCGTTTTTCTCAACTAGCAGTAGTATGTGCTGACGAAGCAGTAAAACATGCTAATCTTAACCAAGATGGTATCAACAAAGACCGTGTTGGGGTGATTTGGGCATCCGGCATTGGCGGTATGATTACTTTTATTGAAGAAATGAAAGGCTTCTTTAGTGGGGATGGAACTCCTCGTTTTAATCCTTTCTTTATTCCAAAACTTATACTAGATATTGCAGCAGGACATATTTCCATGAAACATGGCTTTCGCGGACCCAACTTTGCCACTGTTAGTGCTTGTGCTTCCGGCACCAATGCTTTAATCGACGCATTCAACTATATCCGGTTAGGAAAAGCGGATGCCTTTATTGCAGGAGGATCTGAAGCAGTTGTTACTGAATCTGGTATAGGTGGGTTTAATGCTATGAAAGCATTATCAGAAAGAAATGATGACCCTAAGACTGCTAGTCGCCCTTTTGACAAAGACCGTGATGGTTTTGTTTTAGGGGAAGGGGCAGGGGCCATTATTCTTGAAGAATTAGAACATGCTAAAAAAAGAGGGGCAACTATCTATGCTGAAATGGTAGGTGGCGGTATGAGTGCCGATGCATATCATTTAACAGCTCCACATCCTGAAGGGTTGGGTGTTATCAACGTGATGAAAAACACTTTGGAAGATGCCGGTATGCAGCCAGAAGAAATTGATTATATCAATGTTCATGGTACATCAACCCCATTAGGTGATGTAGCAGAACTAATAGCCATCCAAAAAGTATTTGGCGACCATGCTTACAACTTAAATATTAGCGCTACAAAATCCATGACAGGCCATTTACTAGGTGGTGCTGGTGCGATAGAGGGTGTAGCTACTATCCTTGCTATGATGCATGATACAGTACCTCCTACTATCAATCATTTTACTGATGATCCAGCAATTGATCCTAGATTAAACCTAACGTTTAATACTGCTCAAAAACGCACTATTAATGCAGCATTAAGCAATACGTTTGGTTTTGGTGGTCATAATGCTTCGGTTATTTTCAAAAAATACAAAGCCTAATTTTTGTGAAGCGCATTACTTCACAGATTACTCAACTTTTTACCAAACCATCAAAAAAGGAACTCATCCGTAATTTGGAAGACTTGTTAGGCTTTCGCCCCAAGCATATACCTTATTATGAACTAGCCTTAATGCATCGTTCTAAATTGGATGAAGCAGAAAGCAATAATGAACGGCTTGAGTTTTTAGGTGACGCCATTCTCGGTGCTATCATTGCTGAATATCTTTTTAAAAAGTACCCAACTCAAGATGAAGGTTTCTTAACAGAACTTCGTTCTCGTATCGTACGAAGAGAATCATTGAATAATGTAGCTATGAGAATGGGATTAAATAAACTCGTTCAATACAATCAACAAGACAAAGGCCTAGGGCGCAGCCATATATTTGGCAATGCATTAGAAGCTTTGATTGGTGCTATATATTTAGATATAGGCTTTGAAAAAACTAGAAATTTTATTCAATGCAACTTTTTAAAACTCTATATAGACATAGGCAACCTAGAAGCAACAGACACTAATTTCAAAAACAAATTATTGAACTGGTCACAAAGAAATGGTCATACCATTAGCTTCGTAACCTTAGAAGAAAAAAATGATGGCTCTAGAAAACTATTCACTATTGGCGTTCTTTTAGATGAACAATTGGTAGCTTCAGGTAATAGTTTTAATAAAAAAGATGCCGGTCAAGTTGCTGCTCAAAAAGCAATCGCTGTTCTAATTCCTTCCTTAGAATAGTTTTGACACCTTGCTTCATTATTAATGGTTGAACTGACTCAAACGAAAGCTATGCTTACTTCATAGAACCAGCTATGGCACTTGTTGATGCAGTGTTTTCAATTCCTGTTTTCAAATTTACATTAAGATAGATTTGATCATTTCTTGAGCTT
>CALMXV010000531.1 GCA_937871155.1 uncultured Taibaiella sp.
GCTCGCTGTCAATCAAACAATGATTTTTCTGCTGCTAATTTATATCAAGAGTATGATGTGCCTCTTTTTAGAAGACTAGGCGATGAAATGCGTATCAGTGCTACCTTACAACGACTATGTCGCTTCCCTTGGTTGTTTAATATGGTAGTGAATAAGGCTAATAAAAGCCCTTCACTCAGCAATATGATTAGTGGTATGTTTACTAATTTGGACTTGAGAGAACAACTTCGAAAACCTAGTTTTTATGCCAAGATTTTGCTGAATAAATAGTGAAATGATTTATCAATTCAAGTTTATAGTAATTCACTTTTGATTACTTGCTTTCACTAAATATAAGTATGGAGAGAAGAAAGTGCAGCAATTTGTGAAAGCGTAGAAAATTAAGCATACTAAAAAAGTCGCTTCTTTTGGAGCGACTTTTTTATATAGTTATTGGTTACACTATTAAAGTTCCCATTTTTTGTTTTTGAATCGGTCACTAACAACCAACTCTTTGCTACCTGGTGTATGCTTATAAAAACCTTCTCCTGATTTCACACCATAGAAACCTGCTTGTACCATGTTGGCTAGCAAAGTAGCCGGTGCATATTTTTGGTTTCCAAATCCCATGTGCAATACGTTCATGATACTATAACAAGTATCTAACCCAATAAAGTCTGCTAATTGCAATGGCCCCATCGGATGAGCCATACCTAGTTTCATAATTGTATCGATTTCTTCAACACCGGCAACTCCTTCTTGCAAAGAAAGAACGGCTTCGTTAATCATTGGCATCAAGATACGATTGCTAATAAAGCCTGGATAGTCATTAACCACACAAGGTACTTTACCCAAATACTGAGACAATACATAGATAGTATTCGTTACTTCAACATCTGTAGCATACCCATTGATGATTTCTACTAATTTCATCACCGGTACCGGATTCATGAAGTGCATACCAATTACTTTACCCGGGCGTTTGGTAAACGAACCAATACGAGTAATAGAAATGGAAGAAGTGTTAGTGGCAAGAATCGTATGTGCTGGTGCTAATTGATCTAACTGTTGGAAAATTTTCACTTTTAAATCAATGTTTTCAGTAGCTGCTTCAATTACGATATCCGCAGTTTTTACCGCTTCAGCCATATCGGTATAAGTGCTGATATTGCTAAGTGCTTGTTGCTTGGCTTCTTCGGTCAATGAGTTTTTAGCTATTTGTCTATCCATGTTTTTACCAATAGTAGCAACGGCTTTATCCATTGCTGCTTGGTTGATATCCATCATGTGGACGTTAAAGCCACTTTGGGCAAATACATGGCAAATTCCATTGCCCATGGTGCCGGAGCCTATTACGGCTACTGTTTTTACTTTTTGAAGCATGGCAGTGGTGTTTACATCTAAGCCGGCATGTTCGATTTTAACCAGCGGTTGTTTTTCTGTGGTATGCATTCTATTGAAATTTTTTTTAAACGGACGTAAGGTAAGTGTTTGTCATAAAAAAACAAGCACACGAAAACATAAATTTACTAACGTCACTGTTGATAACTGAACAAATGTTCAGTAGCCAAGCCGCTGAATTGACACGCCTTTATATATGGTTTTATACTTCAAGTAAACTAAAATATTGCCGGAGTTTGAATGCTAAGATTGTAACTTACCACCCATTTTTATTTCAAACCATGTACTCATTGTTTAAAAGACTTTACGTTCTCTTCGTCTTGCTTTGTATAGTCAATACGGTTGATGCACAAAAATTTTCTACAGTATTTGAGCAATCACAAGGCAAGCAAACAGCCACTTATCAGGAATTGATAGCCTACTACAAAACATTATCAGCAACATACCCGACCCTACAACTGCAAGAAGTAGGAGCAACGGATACTCATTACCCCTTACACATAGTCTATTATAGTCAAGACCAAAACTTCTCTATTCGTAGCTGGAAAGAAGAACAACGAATCATTTTGTTAATCAACAATGGTATTCATCCGGGTGAGCCGGACGGTATAGATGCTAGCATGCAATTACTTCGAGATGCTGCTCAAGGCAAACTCCACATTCCTAAACAAATTGTATTAGCCGTAGTGCCGGTTTTCAATATCGGTGGAATGCTGAATAGAGGAAGCTATAGCCGTGCCAACCAAAATGGACCACAGTCTTATGGCTTTAGGGGCAATGCACAAAACTTGGATTTGAATAGAGATTTCATCAAGATGGATGCACAGGAAACTAAAAGTTTGGTATCGCTGATGCGTGCTTTAGACCCTGATATTTTTATAGACAACCATGTGAGCAATGGAGCCGATTACCAGCATGTAATGACCCTTTTATCTCCCAACAACCAAAAGCTAGGGAAGCATATGGGAGCCTTTTTGAATGAAGTAATGGAGCCGGAACTATACCAAGAAATGAAACTAGCAGGTTATGATTTGGCACCTTATGTAAATCATTGGGGGGATACGCCCGATAAAGGATGGACACAGTTTTATGACCCTCCAAGATTTACTAGTGGATATGCTGCCTTGTTTCAAACCTTTGCATTTGTACCCGAAGCACACATGTTAAAGCCCTATGCACAACGTGTGGCAGCTACCTATGCATTGATGAAAACCTTTATCAACCTTGCTGCAACCCATCAACAAGCCATCAAGCAAGTAAGACAAAAAGAACGAAACTATGTTTTAGCACAAAAGGACGTTCCTTTAAATTGGGTAGTGGATACAACAAAGTTTACCACTATTTCTTTCAAAGGATACAAGGCAAAATACAAGCCTAGTGAAGTTTCCGGCAAGTTAAGACTGTATTATGATCGT